>NZ_JAVJRX010000144.1:0-69766 GCF_040219735.1 Coleofasciculus sp. G1-WW12-02
TAAGGCTTTTTCAAGGTTTTTTTTAGATTTAACTATAACGCCTTGCAAACTAAGAAGTTGAGTAAGCTGTTTCTTCATTTTTCGACTGTGTTTATTCAGGTATTAACTAACATTTTAGCATAATAAGTCCTGAAGAACCGGTTTTGTTACATTTTAAGCGAAAGCAGTCGGTAAAGTTTTGTTGCCAAAAATATTCATAACCAAATGATTCCATTGCTGCAACGCCCCGATTGACCCAGACTTGGTAGCAATCAGGTTGGAGAGAGATTGCCTGGTCAAAACTTGCTAGCGCTTCTTCATTTCGTCCTAACTCACCAAGCGCAATGCCCCGGTTATACCAGGCTTGGTAGAGGTGAGGTTGGAGAGAAATTGCCTGGTCATAACTTGCCAGTGCTTCTTCATATCGTCCTAACTCATCCAGTATATTGCCTCGTTCGCCCCAGGCTTGGTAGTTGTCAGGTTGGAGAGAGATTAATTGGTCATAACTTGTCAGTGCTTCTTCATTTCGTCCTAACTTACCAAGCACAACGCCCCGTTTGCTCCAGGCTTGGCAGTCATCAGGTTGGAGAGAGATGACCTGGTCATAACTTGCCAGTGCTTCTTCATTTCGTCCTAACTCACCAAGCACAACGCCCCGTTTGCTCCAGGCTTGGCAGTCATCAGGTTGGAGAGATATTACCCGGTCATAACTTGCCAGTGCTTCTTCATTTCGTCCTAACTCACCAAGCGCAATGCCCCGGTTAAACCAGGCTTGGTAGTCATCAGGTTGGAGATAGATTGCCTGGTCATAACTTGTCAGTTCTTCTTCGTATCGTCCTAACTTACTAAGCACAACACCCCGGTTAAACCAGCCTGAAGAGTAATCAGGTTGGAGATAGATTGCCTGGTCATAACTTGTCAGTGCTTCTTCATTTCTTCCTAACTTACCAAGCACAACGCCCCGGTTAAACCAGGCTTGGTAGTCATCAGGTTGGAGAGAGATGACCTGGTCAAAATTTGCCAGTGCTTCTTCATTTCTTCCTAACTCACTAAGCATAGCAGCCCGGTTGTTCCAGGTTTGGGAGTCATCAGGTTGGAGAGAGATTGCCTGGTCATAACTTGCCAATGCTTCTTCATATCTTCCTAACTCATACAAGGTGACGCCCTGGTTAAACCAAAACTCTGCATCTGAAACTGTGGAAGAATTACTGACAGGAACCGACTTTTGGTTATATCCAGAACCATTTAAACCAGCCAATAGCTGATTCAACTTCTCAACCTCACTCAAACTCGCCCCTTGCTCATTCCCCCCAGATATAGCCGATTCAGTTATCAACGAATTATCCGGTTCCGGCACAACCAACAATCCCTCTGCCAATTCCCGCGCCACCCGTGCCAATTCCCCATTTGCCACCTCTGCCAACCGCCTCAACCGCCGCGCCAACTCCTGATGCACCTCTGGCTGTGCCAACCAGCGCTGACCAAAATCCTGCAACCACGCCGCCAGCCGTTGCTGATTCACATTCCGATTAATCAAGAACGCCTGCAACTGTCCCCAAGTTTTCCCCTGCGCCACTTCTACCAATAACGCTACAACCACATTCTCGTAATCCAAATCACTGGGTTGAATCGGTGGAGGTGGAGGCGGCGGCGGTTGACGCACAAACCAGCGTTTCGGCCAACGCCAGAGTTTAGCGAGTAACTTGAACATGGGATTGAGGGCTGACTTTTCACGGTAGCTGACGCCTCTGTAGGGGCGCAAGGCTTGCGCCCGGTTTAACCCTGAGCGAAGTCGAAGGGTTAAACGTCAAATCTATTCCACAATTTTAGCTGTGTCAGTCCAGTATATTGTGGTCAAGATTAATTTTAAGATAATCCAGTGTTCAGTATCGTGGCAAAGGTGCGTTAGCGTAGCGTAACGCACCCTACAATTCTACAATTCTAATCCACCAATTAAGGTGTGCTACGCCGCCATCGTGGGCTCTTGCGAAGTCGAAACCCACCAGCATACCAGTTAGTGACATTCGCTCTAAGATTGAGGTGACAAGGTGCGTAAATCCTCTAACACCTTTGTCACCGACTGATATCTATCCATGAAGTAGTAGCGCACCATCTTTTCTAATATCTCAGCTAGTTCATCACTCACATTTGCCAAATGACGCCAGCTAATTTCCCCTGTCTCTGAATCCAGGACTAACTGGTGAGGAGGAATACCTGTCAGCGCTTGAATCCCAATCACCCCTACAGCATAAATATCGCTACTCAGAGTCGGGTGTCCAGCGTATTGTTCTGACGGTGCATAGCCACGAGTACCAACCGCCACCGTATTGTGTTCTTGTGTATCGTGTTCCTGATCAAGCTTTTGTTGAGGTTGAATCTGTTTGACTGCCCCAAAATCAATTAACACCAATTGATCATCGGCTTGGCGACGAATAATGTTACTGGGTTTGATATCCCGATGAATAACATGATGCTCATGGATAAACACCATAATTTCTAAGAGTCCTTTGAGTAACTCGACGACTTTCCCTTCTGGCATACGCTTATCCACAGGTAGCTCGTCGCTGAGTGATTCTCCTTTAATGTATTCTTCGACAAGGTAGAATTCCCGACTTTCTTCAAAATATGCCAGCAATTGGGGAATGTGAGGATGTCTGCCCAACTTTTCTAAGATTTCTGCTTCTGTGTGGAAGAGGCGTCTGGCAATGGCAAGAAATCGTTCATCACGACGGGCTGGTTTTAAATGCTTAACCACACATTTGGGTTTACCAGGTCTTTGGGTATCTTCAGCTAAATAGGTCAGACCAAATCCTCCAGAACCGAGAACTCGATTAATCTTATAGCGTCCGGCTAAGAGGTTGGGATTGTCTGAGGGTTTAACCGTTGGCGCGGGTTGGCTCGGAACTGCATCAGGCGTCCAAATTGCCGTTGAATCCCCTTCCTGGTGCGATGGGGCAATAGCCGTTTCTTCACTGAGGGTTACCTCTTGCTGTTGTGCAATCAGAGTCTTATCCTCATCTTCCTGAATAGTTATAGGAGCGCTGGTTCTACTATCCTGTAACATACCCTGAAGGGCGATGAGGTTATTTTCCTGTTCTTGGAGTAGACGGGCAAAATGGGCGCGTTCTTGCTGATTTTGGTAGGCGTTGTAAGCCAAGACAGCCGTAGATGCCATCACCAATCCCAAGGCTGGTGTCATCACGGGTATCCAACCTGCCTCCAGAAAAACGATAAAGGATACGCCGCCCAAAAGACCCACCGCTAGCGTTTCAGCCAGGAGCAGTTGCCAGATATTGCGGGTGACTCGTACCAGAATAGCGCCTGTGAACGACCAACCCCAAATCCAGCTCACTTCGACCCAATTGGGCCAAAACCAAAAAAGCTGGCGTCCATTTAGAACAGTACTGAGCAGTTGACTAATGATTTGACCATGTATGACAACTCCCGGCATTGTCTCGATAATTAGCCCTTGTGAACTATAAGGAGTAGAAAATCTATCTTTTTCACTGGGGGCGGCGATTCCAATTAAGACAATGCGGTCTCGAACCAAGCTGGGATCAAGGCGACCTTCGAGAACCTCAGTCAAGGTCACGGTATCGGCTAGCTCGTCCGGAGAGCGATAATTCAATAAAATTTGATAGCCACCAGTATCAGCCTGTTGGTAACCTCCTGATGTTGGCTTTAGAGGCTTGAAAACCACATCACCCCATTTCAGGTACTCTTGCTCGTCTGGCGTAATAGTTGGTTCGATTCCTTTTTGTTCCAGATAGTGCTTGGCTAGCTGAAAGCTAAAGGAAAGTTGGGTTGTACAACCGGCGGGAATATCGACAGAGTGAAATAACAGCGCTCGGCGCACGACACCACCTTTATCAATGGCTAAATCGGCAAAGCCAACCCGTGAATCGGGAACGCCTGGGGGTGGGAGAGTGCCTCGATTCTCACTTTCACTAATTTGACAGATGGGGATGATATTATCACTCGTTTGCAGGAGCTGGGATAACTCAGCATGACCGGGGGGTATGGCAATATCCCGATAAATATCCAGACCAATCACCGCTGGCTCATACTGCTGTAGGGTTTGCAGTAGCTGCGTCATCACCGCATCGCTCATGGGCCACTGCTTTAGGGATTGAATATCTTTCTCAGTCACCTCGACCACCAACAGACGTCGGTCTGGCGGCAATGAGGGTCGCAACTGCATCAACCCATCATAGGCACTTATCTCTGCCTGTTCCAACTGATCGAGTAGAATCTTCAGTGCTTCAATTCTGAGCTGAACTCCGAGTACCTCAACATTTATCTGAGATCCTAGCTGAATCCCCACAAACAAACCTGTAATGGCTAAACTGGTCAGCCATTCTGGATATTTCAACGCAAAACTACCAATGCGCTTAAAGCGCGACCACAAGGCAGAGAGCTTTGACCCTTCGCTTCGCTTAAGGGCATGGTTTTGAGCTAACTCCCCACTAGTCTCTTTCACGTATCTGATTACTCACAACTAACACCTTAACGCTAGCAAGAATTTCCCTGAACTGTAACTGACATCAACACAGAATTGACGCAGACGCTGGTATCCATTATGACTCAAGCTTGGTTGAGCAATAATTCTCTGAAGAACGATAAATCAATAGGATGGGCAATGCCCATCCTATCCAAACGTTCAACCTTGTTTTTAGTCCTCATCCTTGAGGTGCTAGCTGTTTGACTTACTTCTCGGTCATCGTGTAAGCCCCATCCCAGTCAGGAGGAGGTGGGTCTTGGAGAAAATGTTGACACCGATTCAGGTGTAACGCAGCGGCTTTGTCATTGTTGTCAAATTCTTCCAGAATAATGCCAAATTCACCCATTGCCCGGGTAAACTTCCGACTGAGATAATACTCCCGTCCTTTGTGGTAATGTTCGATAATTTCCTCTTTTTCGGCGGAAATGGGATCAGAACGCAGTCCCACCAATTCGTAAATTCTCACAGGCTTATTCTTGCCTTTGACACGAATGCAATCGAGTTCCCGATACCAAATCTTATCCTGGCAGGGAGCAAAGGTATATTCGCTAATGATAATGTCACAGCCGTATTGCTTGGTGGCACCTTCGAGTCGAGAGCCTAAGTTCACACCATCGCCAATGGCGGTGAACTCCATCCGCTTACTCGAACCAATATTGCCACTAATCACGCTGTCAGAGTTAATCCCAATCCCAATGCGGATTTCTTCTTTTTTCTGTGCTAAACGACGGGCATTAAAATCTACCAATCGGTGACGCATTTCCACTGCCGTTTGTACCGCTCTCCAGGCATGATCGGGTAAAGGAAAGGGCGAACCAAACACCGCCATAATCGCATCACCGATATATTTGTCGAGGGTGCCTTTATGCTTAAAAATAGCCTCGACCATGGATTCAAAATAGTCATTAAGCATACCCACCACTTCTTCGGCTTGGAGTTTTTCGGTCAAAGAGGTGTAGCTGCGAATATCGGAAAACAGCACCGAAACTTCTTTGCGATCGCCTCCCATTTTGGCATCGCCCAGTTTCAGTAGTTCTTCTGCCAACTCCTGAGTCATGTACCGATACATTGTACTCTTGAGCCGCTTTTCATCACTGATGTCGTCCATGACAACCAGTGCCCCATACACATTGGTCAAATCACTCGTATCGGCAATGGAGTTAATAGAAAGATGCACGCTATGTTCTTCATTGCTCGGCGTCAGCAATATCTGATCAGGGTAGTACTGATTGCGGTCTTTCTCATTTTTCGCGTCTAAGGCATTCTGTAGCAATTTGGCAAAGCTGGCAAAACTGCCCTCTTTTTCTTTAATTTTGACCAACTCTGATACCGATTGCCCTTCGATACTATATCCCTTACTAAACCCCAACAGTTTCTTGGCACTTTCATTCGCCGCGATCACTTTACCAGCTTTGTCTGTCGAAATTACACCATTGGTCAGACTGCGAAGGATATCCCGCTGCATTTGCTCCTGCTGTTTCACCGTGGCAAACAGTTTGGCGTTTTGCAGCGCCACACCCGCTTGGATATTAAATGCTTCCATAAAGGCGATATCGCTTTGATCGAAACTCGCCTTCCAGCATTCGGGTGCGTCTTGTTCTTCCTTATTGGGATCGGGATTGTAAGTGGGAAAATCTCCCTTCTTTTTCTTGTTCACCAATTGGGTGACGCCAATTAACTCGCCATCGGCGTTATAGACTGGCATACACAGTAAGCTGCAGGTGCGATACCCGGTATTGCGATCGGTTTCCCTAGCTTTCTCTGAATCGGGATGATTGTACAGGTCAAAGGGGATATTCAGAATTTCACCGGTTAGTCCGACTCGACCCGCAAAACCCGCTCCGATGGGAACCCGGAGTTCTTTCATCGAACCCCCAGCCTGAGGAATCTTCGTCCATAAATCATTGCGTTCGTGATCAATCAACCACAAGGTCGAGCGATCCGCATTCATCAGCTCCTTGGCTTCCTCCATCACCCGTTTGAGCGTTTCTTCCAAGTCTAAACTGCTCTTACTCAGGGATTCAGTCGCCTTCATCAGAGCATTCGCCGCTCGCTGTTGCTGAGTTGCCAAGTAAAATGATTTAGACGACTCCAGAATCAGGCGAATAGAGGGGGCAAATTCTTCAAAAAGTTTCTGATCGGTTTCGCTAAAACCTTGTTTATCGATTTTTTCTTCTAAGGGTAAAGAATCCTCTGGATCATGAGAGGGCTTAAGTTTATTCAACAGCTGAACCACAGCCACCAAGTCTCCCTTGTCATTGAGTAAGGGGAGCGTCAGCATCGTATAAGTTCGGTAGCCGGTTGTTTTATAGAGCTTTTTCGACCCTTCAGAACGCGGATCATCGAAGAAATCGTAGCGATTATTGACCACATTTTTAAATGTTGCCACTTCCCCAGCGATTCCCTGATCAGCAGGAATCCGCAGTTCTATGGTTTTGCCATTCTCACCCTCGGCGACAATCGAAAATAATTCATTCTTGTTTTCATCCAGTAAAAATATCGTTGTCCGGTCTGCACCCAAAAGCTCTGCGGTCTTCAGGGTGATAGCATTGAGCATCTCCTGGAGAATTGTCTCAAACCCTTGGCTGTCGAGGAGCATGGACAGGGTTTGATGAACCACTTCGAGCTTCTTTTCCACCCCCGTAACAACTTCTTTAAAACTGTCTTGGGTTAGGGGAGCAAGAAACGCCGTAAACGTTCCATTGGTGGTCGCTAGGGCACCATCAGACGCGGGTTGATGTTCATGCACGACTTGGTCTTCGGTATAGATCGGCTGTACTTCAATGGTGTTTCCATTGTTAGCCGCAGACCCGGTGGGCGATGTAGCTGTCATATCTCTTGTTAGGGTCAGAGAACGTTCCTGGCATACGAATAAGAGTACTCTATCAGTTAAAGTTTTACCACTCAGGTTAGTTTAATCAGTGAGCTACGATTTAGACTACTCTGCTGTTGAGCTTAACGTTTGATTCGTTCTCTCAGCAAGTCGGGGACTCGGAAGCGGGGGAGCAGAGGGAGCGGGGGGAGCAGAGGGAGAGCATTTAAAACTGGCTTGGGGCGGGTTTAGTCCCATCCCTGGTGAGAGGAAAAAACGATAATCGTCAAACTCGCCCCGACAAACCCGTTTCTACTCGCGAAACGCAGGATCAACACTCAACCATCAAACTAATTCTGACGCCAATGACGGGCTTGAGTCAGGAGCGAATCGGCAAAAGTCATGGCTTCCTGACCGGATTGCCCACCAGCTAGCTGGGCGATTTCTTCCTGGCGGTGAGAATGATGATCCAGGAGACTGACGCGAATGACTGTACGCAGGTCAATTTCAGGCATTTCCTCATCGGCTAGAGTATTCGTCTGACTGTTTTTGATTAAGGGGGTTTGATCGATCACCTGTTTATCGACGCGGAAATGTCGATCTGCCATGGCGGCGATGATGGGTTGGTGCGTTACACACAACACTTGATTGTGCTGACTCAGGTGATGAAGTCGTTCTGCGATCGCACTCGCTACTCGCCCTGATACCCCGGCGTCAATTTCATCAAAAATTAAGCTGACTCCTTGATCCCCACTGCTGGAAAAACAGGCTTTCAACGCCAGTAAAAAACGGCTCATTTCCCCACCCGATGCCGTTGCTGCCAACGGTTGCAGGGGTTCGCCCGGATTTGGAGATAAATAGAAGGTGACTTGATCCGCACCTGTCGCTGTCGGCGCGATGGGCGTGATCGCCACCTGAAATTGTACCTTGGACATGGCTAGAGGCTTCAGTTGCTCCACTAGACGATGTTCCAGTTCCTCCGCCGCGACTCGACGCAACTGGGTGAGCTGAGTACAAGCTTCTGTTAAGGTTTCCTGACATTGGCGGTAAGTTTTTTCCAACTCATCCAAGGATTGACCGTTACCCCTGAGTTCAGCTAATTCTGAGTTAAGTTTTTCGTAGTGTGCGATCGCATCGGTTAGAGTCGGTCCATATTTACGGCAAATTTGTTTAAGGGCGCGGATACGTTCTTCGACTTCTTCTAGGCGTTCGGGATCAGTTTCGAGTCCATCCCCATAAGCATTAATTTGGTGACTTGCTTGCACCACCTGCGCCAAGGCGCCACTGACTAACTCCAGGATCGGTTGTAACTGGGTGTCATATTGCACCATATCACTCAACGTGGTTTCAGCTTCCCCTAGTAAATCGGCACAGGCAAATGCACCGCTATCATTTTGGTAAAGTGACTGATAGATCTGATAACTGTGTTGTTGGAGTTCCACGACATGAGTTAACCGCTGAGATTCTTGTTCGAGTTCGGTCAGTTCTTCGGAATCAGTAAGATTAGCGGCGCTCAGTTCCTGAATTTGATAATCTAGCCAGTCAAGGCGTTGTAAGCGCTGCTGTTCTGACTGACGCCGTTTTTGCAGTGCTTGGAAGGTTTCCTGAGACGCTAGATAAGCAGTAGCGACAAGATCAAGTTGTTTGTTGAGGGGAAAACCACCGTAAAGATCCAGGAGTCGCCGCTGGCGGGTTGAGGCGAAAAGCTGCACCGTTTGACCTTGGGCGGTAATTTCCACCAAGCGATCGCGCAATTGTTCCATTAAGCGACGGTTTACTAAAATACCATTAATTCGCGATCGCGATCGCAGCGAGTTCTGTTTTGCCGTAATCTCTCGACTACAGACCAAATCCGCTTCATCGAACAAATCAATTTCCTGTTCACTCAACCAAGCCATCAACGTCGCATCGATGCGAAACGTCGCCTCAACCAGCGCCCGTTTTTCCCCCGTGCGAATCAGACGATGGGTGACTTTTCCTCCCAACGCCACATCAATGGCATCCAGAATAATTGATTTACCAGCACCCGTTTCGCCCGTCAAGACATTCAGACCCGCCGCAAATTCCAGTTCCAAGTGGTCAACTAAGGCAAAGTTTTGAATCCGTAATGATAGCAACATAGTATTTAAAGTAATAAGTCATAAGTAATAATTCATAAATCAACCGTCCGGAAAAAAATTCACCGGGAAGGAAGAGGCGACAACAGCTAATCCAGAGAGATACTGGGATGTAGTAGATATACCCAACTGGTGCGAGCGTACCCCGTCTCGTCACCAATATGGTGACCCTTTCACAAAATACTACCTTGCTTGTCGAGCCAGCCAACCTTGTTGCTTAAGCCTACGCCCTAATCAGGATAAACTGAGTGGCGTGGTATCTCAATCAATTTTTGTTACAATTCTTTACATAGTCGCTCCTGCTGGTAAAATCCTGAATTAATATGAATCTTAAAACAATTCCCCCATCCACTCCCCACCGAGATTCAATCACCGAACTCAATCCCTCAGTTGTTCCCTTACCCCCTGAGCCAATTGTGGTTGAGTATGAACAGACGCCTTCTTCTTCATCAGCGCTACCACAGGAGTACTGCGAAAACAAAACAGAAGCGCTGCGCTATGATCCAGTGGCGATTGAAGCCCAATATGGACGAGCGCCGCTACAAGTCCTAGGACGGCTACTCAGGATTACTTTACCGACAGCCGCCTTTGCCATCAATCTATGGTGGGATCGCAAGTGGGGGCGCCGACCGATCAAAGAACGGCGACGAGCGATTCAGTTGCGGGAACTCTTAACCCAACTCGGACCGGCATATATTAAGGTAGGGCAGGCACTTTCGACGCGACCTGACTTAGTGCCACCCATTTACCTGGAAGAGTTGGCGTTGCTACAAGATCAACTCCCTCCCTTTGCCAATGAAGTCGCTTTTCAATTCATTGAGGAAGAATTAGGCGCTCGCCCTGAAGAAATTTATGCCGAACTTACCCCATCACCAGTAGCCGCCGCCTCCCTAGGACAAGTTTACAAAGGGAAACTCAAAACTGGAGAAACCGTCGCCGTAAAAGTGCAGCGACCTGGCTTAGCACGGCGCATTGCCCTAGACGTTTATATTTTACGCCGCTTAGCTCAGTGGGTACAAAAGAATATCAAGCGGGTGCGGAGTGACTTGGTTGCGATTATGGATGAGTTTGGTACCCGCATCTTTGAAGAAATGGATTATACCCAAGAAGGGTGTAATGCAGAACGCTTTGCCAATCTTTACGGACACCTTCAGGATATTTATGTACCCAAAATTTACTGGGAATATACAGGACGGCGTGTCTTGACAATGGAGTGGATCAGTGGTACTAAACTGACTAATCTGGAAGCGATTAAAGCTCAAGGAATTGATGCCAAGTATTTGATTGAAGTTGGCGTGCAATGTTCGCTACGCCAGTTGTTGGAACATGGATTTTTCCATGCTGATCCCCATCCTGGAAATTTATTAGCTACACCAGAAGGTAAACTGGCTTATCTAGATTTTGGGATGATGAGCGAAGTCAAACCCTATCAACGCTATGGGTTGATTGAGGCGGTTGTTCATTTAGTTAACCGGGACTTCGCGGGTTTGGCTCATGACTATGTAAATTTAGAGTTTCTCACGCCGGATACAGATTTAACCCCGATTATTCCAGCGCTGGCTAATGTATTTAGCAATGCTTTAGGCGCTAGTGTTGCCGAACTCAATTTCAAGAGCATCACAGATCAACTCTCGGAAGTGATGTATGAATATCCATTTCGAGTTCCAGCCTACTACGCTCTGATTATTCGTTCCTTGGTCACTTTAGAAGGGATTGCGATTAATGTTGATCCGAACTTCAAGGTTCTCAGTAAAGCCTATCCTTATGTGGCGAAGCGTTTGTTAACCGACTCTTCCCCCCAATTACGCGCTTCTCTAAAAGACTTACTTGTCAAAGAGGGCAATTTCCGCTGGAATCGCCTGGAAAATTTATTGCGGAATGCCGCCAATTCCCAAGACTACGATTTGAATAAGGTTTTGAATCAAACCTTAGAATTTTTATTCTCAGAACGTGGTGCTTTAATTCGGGAACAGTTGATCGAGGAAATTATCAAAGCTGTGGATATGTTTGGGCGTCGAACTTTTGATAATGTTACGGAGTCTCTGCGCCAACGAGTGGGATTACAGCAGACAACGACATCTACTAGCAAAGTTGTAGAACTGCCGCAAAGTGCAGAACATATCAAACGAATTTGGCAAATTCTGCAAGATACGCCCGGTTTCGATCCCTTCCAACTTGCCCCCTTGGTTCCCCAACTCTTGATGAAGCAGGAAACTCAGCAAATGGGACAAAAAATTGCTGGCGGTTTAGCTCAACGGGTGATGGCACGGTTAATTCGGGAAGTTTTACTTCAGGAGACTCAAGCTCAAGGTGCAAAGCCCTCTAATGGTTCTAGCGTCAAGCCTGTGCCTAAGCTCGTCCTGCCACCAGCAGCGGCGATTCACTGAGTTCATTAAGCTTTGAGCCGGGAAATTAATTTCCCGGCTCTTGTCTAATAACTAATCCTTACCCGACGCACTAGTTGTGCCGCAAGAATTGAGCCCATTGAGTGAATGAGAATTAGTAACGACGCGAAAAGTTACCGTTTTTGCGGTTACCGCCTGAACCCCCCTTGTTTTCGCGAGGTCTGGCTTTATTCACCTTCAGATTGCGCCCCATCCATTCAGCCCCATCGAGTGCCTCAATAGCGGCTGTTTCTTCGTCGTCTGTCTCCATCTCTACAAAACCAAAACCCCGGGGACGTCCGGTTTCCCGATCAGTGGGTAACTGCACCCGCTTGACAGCACCATAATCTGCAAAGACAGCATTCAGGTCTTCTGCAGTAACGTCGTAGGATAGATTGCCTACGTAAATTGACATGATTGTCTCCAAACTCAAAGTTGTATAAAGATGTGGGTATCGGAGACAAGTCTGTCAAGTCGAAAGGAAAAAAGCCCATCTGTACTAAGCACAAACACTGAAACCGAACACATTCTCAATGATTAAGCTAGCACAGCCTTGAAGGTTTGGGTACGGAACGTCTAAATTACACTCTATCAGTGCCGTGGCGCGATCGCAATTTTCCAGATCAGGGGTTGACGCCTGCCAACTGGGTAGAATATGAAAGACCCTGTAACTCAAGACTATCTGTGGCTCAGTCAAAACCAACTGTTGCAAGAACTCCCCTATTTGACCTCGCGGTTGAACAAAATGCCCGCTTCACTGGCTTCTCGGGTTGGGAAATGCCCGTCCAATACAGCAGTATCGGACAAGAACACGAAGCAGTACGCACCAATGCGGGTATGTTTGATATCTCCCACATGGGAAAATTTGCCTTTACCGGAAAGCCGCTCTGGCAAGAGTTACAGCGATTAGTCCCCTCAGATTTGAGTCGATTGCAACCCGCTCAAGCTCAATATACGGTGTTATTAAATCCTCAAGGGGGCATCATTGATGATGTGATTGTTTACCACCAAGGGGAGGATGAAACGGGCGAACCCCAGGGGATGATGATTGTTAATGCGGCAACCTGTCAGAAGGATAAAGATTGGTTGTTAGCGCAACTGGAAAACACCGGGGTCAAGTTACTAGATCTTTCTGGGGAAAACGTCTTAATTGCTTTGCAAGGACCCCAAGCTGAGACTTATCTACAATCCTTTGTCCAGGAAGACTTAACCGCGCTGAAATCCTTCGGACATCTCAATGCAACAATTCTAGGTCAACCCGGATTTATCGCCAGGACAGGGTACACTGGCGAAGATGGGTTTGAGGTGATGGTCAAACCAGAGGTTGGAGTTGAACTGTGGCGTCGTCTGTTCCAAGCGGGAGTGACTTCCTGTGGCTTGGGGGCGAGAGATACGTTGCGATTGGAAGCAGGGTTGGCACTTTATGGGCAAGATATTGATGATACGACGACTCCCCTAGAAGCAGGTTTAAATTGGCTGGTGCATCTGGATAGTAAAGGGGATTTTATCGGACGTTCTGTATTAGAAGCCCAAAAAGCTAAGGGCGTGGAACGTCGGTTAGTGGGGATTGAAATGCAGGGGCGACATATCGCTCGTCACGGTTACTCGGTGCTATCCGATGGCAAAGTCGTGGGAGAGGTGACGAGTGGTACTTATTCACCAACCCTAGGGAGAGCGATCGCGCTTGCTTATTGTCCCACATCCTTAGCTAAGATAGGTCAACCGTTAGAGGTGGAAATTCGCGGTAAGACTTATCCCGCTGTTGTTGTGAAAAAACCCTTTTATCGCACCAAAAAACGTTTTTAAACCGAGTAGTATTGTCTTGATCCGCATACAGGGTTTGCTGTGGGTTGATGCAACCTGTAGGGGCGGGTTTTACTACTATCTTTTCGTTTCACCAAGATGTGACTAAACCCGCCCCGACTAGAGCGTCGGTCTACTAATCAATGGATAATTAATAATTGATAATTGACAATTGATTAATTGGGTCTAAGACCTCTTCGTTTACGAAGAAATTAAAAAAGATTTTCCTTGATTTCAATCCTCTTCTTTTAAGGAGAGGTCATTATCCATTGTTCATTATCCATTGTCAATTTGTGAATTTGAGGAGCGCTAGGAAAATCCTGGGGCAAGGGGGGATGGAGAGAGGTTTTCTAGATCCCGTGAAAAGTAAGCTACACATTTGCCTGCCAAGGAAAGTCTTTATTTTTAACGAATTGCTTCAGTTAGCCAAATTGCCAAATTGCCAATTCTCTACCTACTTTTAACTTGGCATTGTCACCAAATGTGAAGGTTTTTTCCGGATGCGGTTGAGCTTTCATCGTGCAAACAACCTGGCGAATTCGATACCTTGGAGCAACGTTCTGGGATACTTGTACAGTAAAACCATCAGAACGATAGATCGTCTTATCTCCTACGCCAGATGAGTGATAGCCAAAGGCTCGCAGCAGTAATCCGAGTTCCTCATGTTCCGATACAGTCAATTCAAGATGAACGTCTGATATGTCCTCAAATAAAGACGTTTCGGAAGTATCCAAGGTTTTCAGATACGCCGCACGATCAAAGCAACCTGTAGGGGTAAGTTTGATGTTTTTATAGTCTAAATAATCCTGATGAAATTCCATTAACCACGAAGCAAAGGCTTCTCTCTCTGATGGGTTGAGCGTCAAGTAATGAAACCAGGGGACTTTTCCATATTCGGTGTGACGAACTTGCAAATCAGAAAACGTTTCTTTGGCGCCTAATGATCTTAGCGTTTCCGCTACACTATCAATTTGTCCGGCTTGTTGAGTATTGAACCCAATACCCGAAAACCCTTCCTTCAACCCTTCAGCACCTCCTGGAGGAAAAAGTTCAAGATAGGCATAGTTTCCCCTGAGATAAATTCCCGACCAACTTTCTGTATCTGTTTCTACGGTATCTCTAGATATTGTGCAGAATGATTGGTTAATGAACTCGGATTGGGCGATTGATTCTAGGGTTTCTGTGTCGAGCGTAACATATAAATGGTTAAATTCTATTACCATGTTCGTAGTAGGGGATGCGAGCCCCAATACAAGTTTTCTTTTCATATAGGGCTTCCTCAGCTTCCCCAGCTCCCCCTGCTTTTGGCGCTTAAGTTGACACCTATGACAAATGACAAATGACAAATGACAAATGACAAATGACGATCCCCTCATCAACTGACAGATTTGCCAGGGATTGACCAGCGCTTGATCCGACCAATGGTGACGGGCATATTCAGCGCCACATCTAGGGTAAACCGGAACACCCGACGCGATCGCCGACCGTTTTCGGGGTCAAAGAAGATCAGTAATACATCCCAGCAATCGCTGTTAATCCGGCAGTAGGGGCTTTTCTTCACCTCAATGGTGTCCAGTTGACGCTCAGAGGCGATCGCTTCGGCAAAGACGGAGGCGGATTGGAAGATGTTGGTGGCGGCGAAATTCAGGGCGCGATCGCGTGAGGTTTGTCCCAGGTTACGCAAGTCGTGGTAGACGCGATTCAGGAAGGCGCTTAAGGCTTCCCGGATTAGGGGTTCTTGTTCGGGGTCAAATCGGTTACTAATCGCGGCTAGGGCAGCGTTTACTAGGGCGTTAACCGTCCAACCATACATCCCACGCACGTTATTTACGGTTACAACAGGGACAACTTCCCCGGAAAAGAGTTCCACGGTGCGGGTGGTGCGGTGAGCCGGGACACTGATCCGCTCCACAAAGTCATCGCTGGTTTCTGGCTCTAATTGCCCTGCCAACATTTGCAGAAACATTTCATAAATGTCGTCGGCAAAGGGTCCTTTGGGTTCTAAGACATAGATGGTGTTTTGATCCAGGTTGAGTGTCCAAATTAGGGAGCGCCGTTCGTCGGGGTAGCGATCCAGGTGTGCCAGCATTTGGCGCGGATCGTAGGGGTCTGGCGGTACCATGATGCCGTCAATTTCGGCAGGTGCCATCAGTTGCTTGAATGTGTCGCGGCGGGCATCATCGCCAAAGTCGTAGCCCAGGGTGCCGAGGGCGTAAACGTTACCGGAAAAGGCGGTGCTGGCTTCAACGGTGGCGGGGTTGGCTAGTGCAGCATCGGAGTCAGCCGCCGCGATAACCGAGGCTTCTGTGGGTGTAGCGGGTTGTACGGCGGGGCTGGCGGCAGTAATGCTGGCGGGGGTAGGCATGGAATAGCCAGGGCGTTCGGTGCGGGTTACTTGGTCGCCAGCAAAGGAAATCGTGACCGAGGGTTGCCCAAATAGCACCTTCATCGCACCAGGGATATTCACAAAGCCGCGTAAACAGCGTTCTGGTTCTTCGACAACATCGGGGTTGCAGGGAATGGCGGTGTTGAGGAGTGCCATGCGGACGGCTTCCGCATCAACGGGTTTGCCTTCTTGCAGTTGTAGGCTCATTAGCAGGGCGGAGATTCCAGTCATCACCGGAGCTGACATACTGGTTCCGGTTAAGCGCACAGGTTTTTCGGTGCAGGGTTGCGCCCCCAGAATATCTTCCCCCGGAGCCAGGATGCCTTCTTCTGTGTTGTTGCCGCCCCAGTTACTGAAGTGGCAGGGCGTACCATCGACTTTTGCAGCTCCCACGGCTAGGGTTCCTGGTAGTACGGCAGGCATACACCAACATTCGCCTAAGTTGTTGCCTGTTGGCGAGACAATCAAGACATTGTTATCCTGGCACTTTTTAACGGCTTGCACGAGCAGTTCTTCCCCTTCTCCGGTTTGGGTAGGGCGACAAAAACCGCAGTGAATGATATTGGCTCCTAACTCTAAGGCAAAATCCAAAGCCCGTGCCATATTCAGCGGCGATAGCAGGTCGCTATAGCCACTCAATTCAGTACCATTGTCTGGCTTGAGTATCGCATCATGGGGCATATTAATCACCCGGCAGCGAGGCGCTATACCGAATACGGGGCTGCCCTCTTGCCCGACAATAATGCTGGTGACATGACAAGCATGATCATTCAGTTCTACGCGGTTTCGAGTTTCTGGAATCGCCGCGTCCAGAGCTTCTTGTTTAGCTTTCCCTTTCAGCCCTTGGTCGCGGATGTCTTGGAAGGTGGCGTAATCTTCTTGGGGAATGGCTTCGGCGGGTTCATGCCAATACGGGAATGCTTTGGATACTTCCGCCCCTTGCAAACAAGCCAGATCGTAGTCGGGTTCGCCATCGATAATGACAACAATAATACGCGGATCGCCAAGGGTTTGGTTGTGGAGTTCAGCGAGTCCGGGGATGCGATCGTCGAGATCGTGGGGGTGGAGGGCTACCACCATTTTCTTGGCAGAACTCTCAACCTCAGCATCCTGGGTTGGTTGAGTTGAGGCTGCAAGTGCAATCGGCTCAGTTTCAGCATCAAGTTCTGCTTGACCCTCTAAACTATCTGTATCTGTAACTTCTATCGGCTGTTCTTCTAAAGCATCTACCTCAGTCGTTTCAGGGAAAGTCTCTGTAGGTTGGGTTGAGGAACGAAACCCAACATCAACCGCATCGGCTTCTTCCCCTACCATTTCTGTCTCAACCCATTGAGTTGCACTCAAAGCTTCCTCTACTTCATTCAACTCAGCCGCTATTTCCTCTGTTTCCCCAGATGCATCGGCAACAGCCGTTTCCATTGATTCATTTAAGTCAGAGGCTACCCATGAGGACGGCTCATGCTCAATGGTGAGAAACCCAGCCGCTCGCAGCAGGTCAAGAAATTGATAGGCGGTTTCTGGACCTAAGTTGGGTGGTGGTGTGAGTTTGGCTAAAGGTTTGGGTTCCGCGAGTTGAGCTAGAAGGGCGTTCCCTCGCCAGTCGAGCAGTTTCACTTGGAATTCTGAATCAGGCGACTCCAGCACCATCACGCCTGCCTGGGGACGCTGGGAAGCCGAAGGGACAAGACCCACACTGGTATGCACCCAGTCGGATTCACTGGGATTAAGCCTTGCTGTTTCCACCCTCGGAATTGCCACGGCTAACGGTAATACGGCGTAATTGAGACAGCCCTGTTCACCTAGTTGTTGTAGCGTCAGGGCGAACTGTTCCCCAGCTGCCCAACCCTCAAGTTCGGCTAATGCTTGCACCAGTGATTCGGTGGTGGTGTTGCCTGTCTTGAGACGCTCAAGAGCCATACTGATTCCGGGCGTTGTGGCAAGGGTGAGCCAAGCCGTCGGATCTGATTCTGCCGATTGCAGGGTGTAGTGATCTCCAGTGCTTGTGATTTGGATATTGGGGTTGAGGGCAACAGCGAAGGAGTGATTACTCATGGTCATGGATAATGGGAAAAGATGATTGGGCAAGTGAGTCAATTTTTGACACAGTAAATCACCCTAAATCCCCCTTCTTAAGGGGAACTTTGAGCAATAAAAAGGGCTAACATAGAGACGATATGACATATATTTTATAACTTAAAGGATAAATATTATGGCTGCCGCGATCGGGGAAATTATCAGAAACGGCATCTTATTTGATGTAAAAAATTGGCAGATTTTAATGTCAAAGCCTTATGATTTTTTTCAGACGGTTGAAGTATTGTTTGACACATTGATTGAACGAGAGATTCCTTATGTATTGGTTGGGGGAGTTGCTCTACTCAGCTATGTAGAGGGTCGAAATACTCAAGATATTAACCTAATCCTGGCTCGTGGCGATCTTGATGCTTTACCTGAGATTGGTATCCAGAATGAAAAGAAAGATTTCATTCGTGGCACTTTTGAGGGATTACAAGTTGACATATTATTAACCCAAAACAAACTCTTCCGAAAAATATCGCAAGAGTTTGTAGCAGAGCAGAGCTTTGGGAACCGAACAGTTCGCTGTGTCACAGTCATAGGACTCCTAATTTTAAAGTGTTATGCATTGCCATCTCTCTATCGTCAAGGTCAATTTAGTCGCGCCAGCATTTATGAAAATGATATCCTTTTATTGTTGTTAAACTACTCGGTTGATTTAGATGCAGTTCTTACTATTTTATCAGACCATTTATTAAAAAGCGATCTCAATGAAGTCGAGAGGATTTTAGCAGATACTCAAAAGCGAATTCAACGATTTTCAAATCAGCAGCAAGCACTGGAAGAATAATGAAGATTGGGAAAGTCAGTCAAAAACAAGGGTGGCATTGCCTGAATCATATCGATTGTAGGAGAAATAAAAATGTTCTAATCTACTAGATTCCAAGTTTTTTTCAGTAGCTCCTACAATAGCGTAGGCGATACAATCTTGACTTTCGCAGAAGCTGTAGATTCTATTTCCTAAATTATTGAACCTAAAAGAGTTAGGAATTTCTTTTATATTCGTAAACGAAAAATGTAAAATCGGTTCTGCCTTTGCTCTAGAAAAGCTAGCCGCAACAATATTTGAAACGCTAAATAAATCATTAACTTTTTTGCCAAAATGTTTGCGGATATAGAGTGTTAAATCCTGTCCCCAATGCCCTTGTTCTCCATGCTTTCCCCCTGGAGCACCTGGATATAATTCAATCTCACTACGACCATCAAAAAAAAGATTAAAGGCAATTATAAAAGTATCTTTAAGTAGAACCTGCGTTAATTCAAGCGAGTAGCAGCTACCATCAATAGCCATCGCTGTTTTCACCAATTCTCCGGGATCTGTTTTTGGATCAAGATGGAAGCATATCTTGACAAAAGAGTCTTTAAGGTGGGGATACCGATGAAGTCCCAGGCTGGCATCTAAAATTTGGCTAGAACCCCTATGGATACCCACAAATTGCTCCAGCAGATTGCAATTGAACTTAATGCCAACTCTGCTTTCAACTTTTCCCAAAAAAAATTGAAGCTGTCTGTCAATAGATAGCCGCCAATCTGTTCCTATATCAGAGACATCAAAACAACCTGCAAATAATTGATTTCCGACAACCTGGCAAGTGGATTCAACTCCACAAATTCCTTCCATCTGAAGTAAAACTTCTTCATAGATAGGCAGAGGAAAAACAGGTTCTACCTCAAAGGCGTCCAAATGAGTCCGCAAAAACTGTAGACGGCGCTCTCGCAAGCTACTTTGTCGAAATAATTGATTGAGAACCATTTTAGCGTTTAAGAAATCCGGTGTATTTTTGAGTGTATTTAATCCTATTAAGCAAAACTCCGAGCTATACCGCTTTGCGATAATAAAAACGGAAATTTTCCAATCTGCTTTTCTCTAAATCTTGTTCCGTCACTCCAATACTAATAGAATCTTCGATTTTATCATTCAGACAAAAATTTATAATTTTATCTCCTAAAGTATTAAATAAAAAGTGGGATTGTATATGTTTCGTATTTTCAAATTCAAAATATAAAACAGGGTTTATATTTGCTTGAGAAAACCCCATCATAAATATTGTTACTTCTTCTAACAAAGAAACAGCTTTATTGGATAATTTTTGACAAGCATAATGTTTTAGGTGAACTCCTCTTTTTCCTAAAACAGGTAGTAGATTCCTGCCCGAGCAGCAAGTATACATTTCTACAGCACTGCGACCATCTAAGAAAAAATCAAACCCAATCAAAAAAGTATCTTTGAGAAGAACTTGCGTCAGCTCTGGTGAATAATAACCGCCATCAAGACTAATTGCCGTCATCACAAGTTCGTCAACATCTTGATGGGGGTCAAGTCGAAGGTGAACTTTAAGACTGGAATCTTTAACATTCGGACGTAAATCAATCCCCATCAAACTGGCTTCGATTTTGCCAGAGTTTAGATGAAGCGTTAAGAACTTTTCTAATAAATTACGGTCAATTGTAACTTCTACCCGACTTTCAACACCATCTAAAAATTCTAGAGCCGAGCTAATCAGTTGCCGCCAATGCTTTTTTGTATAAGCATTAATTCGACCGGCAAACAAGGTATTTCCTTCTACTTTGCAAGAGGGTTCCAAAAAAGGACAGCTATCCAGATCAAAAACGGCTTGCTCAAACAGAGGAAGGGGAAAAGCCGGTTCTACATCGAAAGACTCAAAATGATGGCGTAGGTGTTGAATGCGCCGATCTTTTTTCTTGTTATCTTGCCAAGTAGTAGTCAGAATCATCATTCAATTTATATCAGGATGCTAATTAAAAAACAACTTCGTGGAGATGAGAGTGATATGAAACGTTAACTCAGACAATATCTCCGGGTATAGTTTATATCTTTTGACTCTCATCTCCATCCCACAGCTCTAGTATTATGTGGGCATACTCTCGATAACCGCTAGATTAGTCGTCGTAGGAGCAAACGGTGGGAATTGTAGACGCTTCTACACCGTCGTAGGAGCAAACGGTGGGAATTGTAGCCGCTTCAGCACCGTCATAGGAGCAAACGGTGGGAATTGTAGCCGCTTCAGCACCGTCATAGGAGCAGACGGTGGGAATTGTAGCCGCTTCTACACCACCACCAAGAGCTTCTTCAGACAGTTCAGCTAAACGGCTGGGGAGTTTACCTGTGGTGGTACGGAACACGGGCTTGCCTTGTTGGGGCAGAATGTTTTTCTTATCCATTGGACTAATCCTCATGTTGTTGTTTACTTTATTAACCCGTTAGGGTGGGTTAGTCCCCTTCCACCTTGCGGCGAAGCTTGTTAGTTGGCAACTGGTTTGAAGGGAATTATCAGTTGCCAATCAAATTCTTAATTATCTGGTGGGTGCCAATTTTCCGCCACCCAAATTCGACGTGATGCGGCAAGATTGGAGGCGCTAAAGCGTCCACTACGAACGCTCAGATCGTGGATGGGCTGCCCTCGCCACCGTAAGATGGCACAGGCATGAGCTTTTTTGAGCATGAATCGATCCGCTACCTGGGAGAGTTCCTGCAATTCCTGTTGCTCGGCTTCTGAGAGTAAGCCCTCCTGATTGCGTTCTAGCAGGGTGATATGGCGTTCCTGTTGCTCCACAGGAATCTGGCTTTGGGCAATTTGCCGCAGAGCTTCAACGCTCAGAGTTGGCAGAGTTAACAGTTCAGCCCGAGCTTCAACCGGAGCCGTTTCAATCGCCGGGGGTAAATTGGCGGTGATGCTTTGAATCACTAGATCTGACAACGGTTGGTTCATCAGTTCTGCCAGTAGAGATAGGCGTTCAAAGGCAGATTCAGGCAGGTCGATGGTGAGTTCCATGATGATGTTGCTCGGTATCAAAACTTACAGTGTACATACAAGTCTTAAAATGGCATCGGTGTCGGGTTCATCTGGTCTTCAGTGAGTGGTTCATCCCGCCACCCCAGCTTCACTGGCACATCATAGAGCCGCCCTGCCCCAAACCGTGACCAAAAATGGCGCATCTCTGGCACAATCACCTTAACCACATTTAAACCAATGTCTGGTCGGGTTTGATCCAGCACCAAGGTTTCTAGCCCCGCTTGCTGGGCAATCTCCACACAGGCGAGTACCTCGGCGTAAATATCATCACTCCAACGCTTGGGGTAATCCTGGGCTGTTTTGAGGGGTTGCTTGGCATCAGGAACCAGATAGGGATGATCCGCTAACTTCGCATTCAGTAACCAATTCGACGCCTCGCCCTTCAGGTTCTCATCTGGCACCTTGTCCAGTTCCCAGCCAATTTGGTTCACCTCCGTCAGGGCGCGAAGGATAGCAATTCTGGGGTCGAGGTGCGCTCCAAAGCCGAGAATCAGCCGTTCCGAGCTTCCGGTTTTCCGATTTGACACCCCCACAAAGGCTGGAATTCCCAAGTCTGCTGTCAAATCCAGCACCCACAGATCGCGGTCATTCTCCCGGTAGAACTGCTGCAACTCTAGGAAATACGGCTCATCAAAGCTGCTCAAATCCACCCCTGGACGTTTCAGGCGGTTGTACCACCACAGCGCCACACTGTCGCGCTCCACCAGTTCCAGAAACCCTTGCAGGATTGCCTCTTCCAGGGTGTTCCCCGCCGCATTACCGTTGGAGTCACCTCGGCAGAAGCGGTGGTTTGGGGGCAAGGGATAGTGGTAGTAGCACATCGCCGTGGGTACATATTTATGAGTCTGCTGCGTGAGGGACCACATCGGCGTCCAATCTATCGCCTGACTCGGATCAAACCGCTGGGGAATCCAATCATGAGCCACCGTTGCCTGCTCATTCAGGGTGTCCCGGTTGGCATATTGCGCCTCACTAAAGCACAAACACCGCTCCGGATGAAATGCCAAGTCTCCCAGTTCCGCCAAGGTAGCCCGTTTCCGGGGTTCATCCCCCTGTAAGATCCCCGAATACCGTTCCACTGCTTCACACAACCCACTCGCCCGGGATTGGCTATCAGTTTTCCCCTTGCCGGAACTCTTGTGTTTCAAGGTATTCCGCAGTCCCCGCAAGGTAGTGGCACTGCCAAAGCCATGCCCCGCCTTGTAGGTATGCACCAAGGGATTCGCTGGGTCAGAAATCCGCACCAGTTCCGTTACCACCCCCGTCACCGGACTAATTAGATGCTGGTATCTCTGCACCGTCTGTTCAGGGGTAGTGGCGCGATGACCGCCATCTGTGGTGAACTGCTTGGGACGCGGCTCTAGTTTTAGCGGCTCAAACCCCCGCCGTTGCAAGAGTCCCGAATCACCACAGGTGGGACATTGAGGACGCTTAATCAGGATATGGCGTTTCAACTCCAGAATCGTCTGGTTGAACGTGATAATCGTCCCCTCTAGGGTGGGGAAGCGTGCCGTTCCCGATGTCGTGGTAGTGATATAGTGCTTAACCACCCACTTAGCAATCTCCGTCACCGCCAACTGTAACCCGGTTTGCCGAGTTGAGGGCAGCATCGCCCGTGCTGTGGGAAAGCAACCCAGCATCCCCTGCCCATTCTCACCATTACGCTGCTGCTGTTCCTGTTTTTGCCGCAACACCGACGATTCCACTTCCCGATTGCCCCGGAGGGGATGGGCAAGACAGTGCCAACACCCCGTCTTCCCCGGCACAAACACAGGACCCAGCCACAGGACACTACCCACCGGCTTCACGAGCAGCCAGGGTTGCTGACGCTCTAAAGCCTGCTGGTTAATCGTCGCCAGTTCCGGTTGCAAATAGTCATCGGTTAAGACAACATTCAGTGCCGTTGGCGAACCCGCGTCTGTGGCAGTTGCCACGGAAATGCCCACGTCCCCCAGGGCAGCTTTCAGCGCAGCCACCGTCACCTCACTAATAGCCTGACCCACCGTTGTCAGCGTCACCGACTGCCGTAGCCCCTGTGCCGCCACAGGTGGGGCAATCCCTAACTCACTCCAGAATGCCGCCACCTCCGGAGATAACTCTGGCGCAGCCTCGGTGAGATACCCCTTCTCTGCCAAGCGATTTAGCACATAGTCGATGTAGTCTGGGGGGACTTCCCCATCCAGCTTTTCCACAATCTGCTCGATGGTGTATTGCCCATTTAAGAAGGGCAGAATCTGGCAGTAGAGTTGTCCGGTGAGGGCGTGGTTGCCCTGCTCTCCCAGGAGATACACCTGCTTCGGCTCGATGATCTCCACATGGAAGTGGGGCTTAATTTGGGGCAGTGTCGTGGATTCCATAGCGCGAACAGTCAGTAATGAAGTGTGAGTGCAAGAAGGCAGAAGGTGGAAAAGGTAAGGAAGGTGGGGCTGACTTTTCACCGTATGTGGCACAAGGTGAGTGTGAATTGTGTAGGGGCGGGTTTCACCACTATCTTTTCGGTTGCAACCCTAAGTAACTAAACCCGCCCCGACTCAGCCAAAACCTTTGATATCCCGTAGGGTGGGCATTGCCCACCAGCCTCATCTGAGCGTGCCATTCGGTTAAGCCCAGATACGACCCCGGCGGAAAGACTTGGACTTGGATTTGCTCCCGGATTTTTTTGCCTGCTCCCTAGCGTAGTCCCACCAATAGGAGTAGTCTTGCAGCCCGGTCATCGACGTTGGCACGTAGGACTTTTGGGGTTCAGGCGTAGGCGTCTCATCGGCTGGAGGGGCTTCTGGCGCCTGAGCTTCAGATGGTTGGCTGTTCGATTTCTTGCTCATGTTAATCTCCTTATAGATAGGGGTCTGGCTACCACAGAGGATTCTGTCTTTTCACGGGAAACCTAGAAACCTGAGTCGGGGCGGGTTTAGTTACATCCGGGTGTCACCGAAAAGATAGTAGTGAAACCCGCCCCTACACAATGGAACACTCACATTGCGCCACATGCTGTGAAAAGTCAGAACTATCCCTGGGTTGCAGCCGCCACGGTGCTTGCTTTTGGACGTGCTAAACTTTCAAACCATTAACTGATTAAAAGAAGCTTCCCATTCCCCCAAAGCCACCCCAGCCTGAGCTGGAACTTGAGTGCATCACTTGGTTAAAACTGCGGTTGGCATAGGCGGACGGATCATTATAGTTAGCGCCATGGAGCAAATCCATGCGAATATGGACTAAATCTTCGAGCCGACCATTTTCCACATCCACGCATAGTGCCGGCTGGACGAAATGGGGTCGTTTGACCGGGGGAGACAATACAGGTAGTCGCATCGTTGAGAATCCTCCACATTTAACTTATAGAGTGACCAGGGGTGTAGGGTTCGGCATTTATCGTCGGGACACGGCACTGCCTATTGGTGTCAACGTAAGGTTAAAAGCGTTCCTTGTGAGACGTTGAATCTCGTCAAATTTCCTTTTAACCCCCCTTAGTCCCCCCTTATTAAGGGGGGAAATCAAAGCCGTTCTTTTTCCCTTCCGGTTCCCTCCCCTTTATAAGGGGAGGGTTAGGGTGGGGTTATATCAAGCTATTGCTTTCTTTTTTAGCTTAAGTTGACAACAATGAGTACTGCCGTACCCCTACAACAATAAGCCCAACCCTCACCCAAATTTGGCTGTCCCTTAGTAAGGGGAAGACCAGGAACGGACTTCGCCCAAGGTAACCGGAACCAGGTCACTCACATCAATCGTAAATCGGAAAATCTTCTTGGCACGACGATTATTTTCCGGGTCGAAGAATTTCAGCTTCACATCCCAACAGTCGCTATCCATACGACAGAAGGGACTCTTCTCAACCGTGATACTGTCGAGTTCCATCCCCACAGCAACCGCTTGGCTGAAGGTTTGCGCCGCTTGGAAGGCGTTGGTAACAGCGAAGTTGAGGGCGCGGTCTTGGGACGTGGTACCCAAGTTGCGGAGATCATAGTAGATGCGGTTGAGGAAGCCATCCAACGTCTGACGGATACGACCTTCATCTGCTGTTGTTTCCTCAGTTTGTACGGCTTCCATCGCCGCACTCACCAAGTTGTTCACCTTCCAGCCGTAAATGCCCCGGGTTCCCAGAGGTTCAATCACCGGGATAACTTGACCGGAGAAGAGCTTAACCGTGCGCTTGGTTAAGATACCCGGAATGCTGACCCGCTCAACATATTCAGCATCATTTTCCGGTTGGATTTGACCCGCCAAAAGTTCCTGGAGGGCGCGGTAGGCATCCACAGCAAAGGGACCCGTGGGCGCGATCGCATAAACTGGAGTCAGTTCAATATTAAGCGTCCAAATCAGCGATCGCGCTTCGGACATATTAGCCGCTAGGTAGTCCACCATCTGGCGGGCATCGTAGGGGTTTGCCGGCACCATCGTCCCCTGAAAGTCAAAGGGCGGCATCAGTTGCTTAAATGAGTCCCGGCGGGCTTCTGAGCCGAAGTCATAGCCCAGAGTTCCCAAAACATAGACGATTTCACCGAGAGAGGGGATCTCGCTGGGGGCTTCGCTGGCGGTAACGGAATGAGCAGTAAGATTGGGCATAGTGGGCATAGCAGGGGGTTGGGGTACAGAATTCATCAGGTTTTGCAGGTTGGGAGTATTTGTGGGCATTGCCCCTGGGGGTGCAGACGGGGCTGGCTCAGCGCTTGGGGCTTCCGTCCCACTCGTCAATCCCCCCCCACAACCGCAACCTGCGCCTTCCACGCCTGCTGCATCAACGGTGGCTGCATCAACGGCTGATGCAAGTTCCTCTGACATAGTTCCTCCTGTTAGTAACGTTACAGCTCCAGATATGTTGAGTTTGCCCGCCAGACACCGCTCGGCATCAGCGGGCAGGTCAAAGTCACAGGGCAATGCACTCTGCAACAACACTTGACGCACTCTTTGGGGGTCAGGGGTTTCCCCCCGT
Source organism: Coleofasciculus sp. G1-WW12-02 (assembly GCF_040219735.1). Lineage (NCBI taxonomy): Bacteria > Bacillati > Cyanobacteriota > Cyanophyceae > Coleofasciculales > Coleofasciculaceae > Coleofasciculus > Coleofasciculus sp. G1-WW12-02. Next base: position 26,801 of record NZ_JAVJRX010000144.1, read on the forward strand.
TCCCGTTGCAGACTTAGCAGCAGTGCCGCCACCCCCGACACAATCGGCGTGGCAAAGCTCGTACCACTCAGCGTCTGAGTTCCCCCACCGGGTTTTGCCCCCAAGACATCTTTCCCGAGGGCAAGGATGCCTTGGGTTTTATAGGTGTCACCCCAGTTACTAAAGTCCAAGGGCTTGCCGTTGGCATCCATGGCGCCAACAGCCAGGGCAGCGGGCAGGGCAGCCGGGACATGGAGACATTCGCAGCCATTGTTACCCGCCGCCGCAATCAGCAAAACATTCTGCTGCTCACATAAGCGCACCGCATTCTCCAGCCAGCCGTCGGCTTCCCCAAAATCCGTGAGTTGACCCCCACTAATGTTGATGACATGCGCTCCGGCGTTCACTGCCCGCTCAATGCCCCGCGCCAAGTCTAACTGCGATACACGGCGGCGACTATCGGAAAAGATGGGGACAATCACCCCTTTGCATTGCGGTGCAATCCCGGTCACCGGACTCCCAGGTTGACCAAAAATAATGCTGGAAACATGAGTACCGTGAACCGACATATTGCCATCGGGATGAGCCTCCTCATTCACCAGAGACGGCAAGCGCGTCAGGGCTTTGTCGGCAAAGCAGGGATGGGTTTGGTCAACCGGTCCATCCAACACGGCAATGCAAATATCCTTGTCACCCTGGGTCATCGCCATCAACTCCGGCAATGCGGGTATCGCCAAAACAGCAGACATAAATCAGTTAAGTCGGTGGGGACAATTAAAGTGAACGGTGGGGAGCGTCATTTGTCATACTCGCTACCCTTGAGAAGCAAGCTAAGTCATTTGTATTTGAGGGGTATTTACACAACTAATATAGGTGGGTTTATTTCCACCAACCTACTTAGTTAGTTCGGTCGCCCCACACCCCCTAAACGACTCGGATAAATTGAATATAAACTGTCAACGCCATTGGCGCTTAAAGGTGTTCAAATAGCTATTATTTGGCTATTTCATCCAGTACTTATGGTATCGCTTTTCAGTTATCATTTATCTCTTTTATGACAAAATTAAATTTCATATATTTTTTATAGCATCTCTAAATATCCTTGACAACCTTTTGAGTTATTAAAATAAATTATATATCGACAGATAGTGATAGCTTAGCGACTTGAAACCCAAGCCTAGTCTTGATCGCGTTCTTAAATTACTACAACCGATTGAAGATTTATATATCTATAAATTCCATTTGAGTTGTACAGATCCATCTAACCCACAAAACCCAAAATCATAAGCTGAAAAGCTTGATTTACATTCTTTTCAAGCCTATTCAGCATCAAAACCTACCCTCTCTTATTTGTACAAATGATTTAAATAAACATTCTTCAATTCCTTTAAAACTATGGAATCATTAATTGACCTTGGCAACTTCATCTGAGTTGTCTAACTCATATATAAAACCCCTAAAAACCCATCACAATTTTGGACATAGGAATAAGAAATTCCTTGTCAGCAATGAGTTACTCAAACGGCAATAACCGTGAGCTGAGGATAAGCTCTTAGGCATTTATGGTTTTGATCCGAAACCCTGCTAATGAGTAGGGGCGGCAAAAATCCCAATTTAAATGCTTGTTAACTTATTTGTTGATTCTTTTAAGCTAGAAACACTGTTGAGCAAGAGCTTGGTCACCAAGCCCCTGCGGTGGCTTGCTCGCCTCTTGAATAATGCATTCCGAGCGCGTTGGCGAAGCCTGTTCCTTCAGAACGTATCGCACCTTAAACCCGCAAAAAACACCAACTTGTCAGTTGAATACGCCATTGATTGTGTAGACATGGCACAAAACAAATGCGGCACTGACCAGCTAAGTCACAACTATCATACTTAAGTACGATGCTTGTTGTGCTAGTGGGTGATATTCGTGAATTGTCTCATAAGTCGGTTCACTTGACCCCTACAACCGTTCAGTTTTGTAATAAAACTTGACACTCGTTGTCATTCGTCATTTAGTCGGGGCGGGTTTAGTTACTTATGGGTGCAACGGAAACGATAGCTGTCAAACCCGCCCCTACGACTGTCATCACTCTACATGGCTTCCCCATCTTCTCGATGGGGATTGGGCGAAGCATTCGCGTTGAGATGTGAATAGAAAACCGATAGATTTGGGCGCGAATGCGAGAGCCCCTACGAATACCCCATCTCCCTCATCTTCTCTACCCCCCTCCAGATGCTACAGGTTCGGCTTGATAGCGAATCCCGGCTTGCTTCAGACGCCGTAACACCTCAGCCAAGCGATCGCACTCTGCAATCAAACTCACCCGCACATACCCTTCACCGCCGACACCAAAGGCATTTCCTGGCGTCACCACCACACCCGTTTGCTGCAAGACATCCAGAGCAAAATCCGTTGAATTGTGACCCGGTGGACAAGGAACCCATAAATACATCGTCGCCTTTGATTTGGGAATCTTCCACCCTAATTCAGCTAACCCTTGAATCAAAAAATCTCGGCGGCGACAGTACCGTTCTTGCACCTGATGCACATAACTATCAGGTAAATCCAATGCCGTTTCTGCGGCTGTTTGTAATACGGCAAAAATTCCGTAATCTAAATTCGTCTTTAACGTCCGTAATCCTTGAATAATATGGCGATTTCCGACAACAAATCCCACACGCCAACCTGCCATATTATAAGTTTTTGATAACGTATGAAATTCCACGCCAATTTCCTTCGCGCCAGGAATTTCTAATAAACTCGTCGGTTGATAGCCATCAAATGCCAGTTCCGCGTAACATAAATCATGCACCAACAGAATCGAGTAACGACGGGCAAAGGCAACAATCTCCTCAAAAAACTCACGGGGAGCCGTCGCCGTTGTCGGATTACTCGGATAGTTAAAATAGAGAATCTTTGCCCGTTCGGCAATCTCGTCAGGAATAGCGGCTAAATCAATTAGCCAATCATTTTCCGCCTTGAGGATCATACTGTGAATTTCTGCCCCAGCAATCAGGGGACCTCGGAAATGAGCCGGATAAGCTGGACTCGGCACTAAGACCAAATCCCCTGGATTGACATAAGCTAGGGCAAGGTGAGTCAATCCTTCCTTAGAACCCAACAGGGGTAGGGCTTCACTATCGGGATCGAGAGTAACCTGATAGCGGCGGTGATACCAACTGGTAATCGCTCGGCGAAAATTCGCTGTGCCTTCAAAGGGGGGATAGCCGTGGTTACTCGGATAATTTAGGGCTTTGATGGCTGCTTCAATAACTGGTGCAGGTGCTGAACCGTCAGGATTCCCCATCCCTAAATCAATTAAATCCAACCCTTGCTCACGGGCACGGGCTTTGAGTTCATCCAAACGAGCAAACACATAGGGGGGCAGTGCGCTCAGACGCTTTGCTGGGGTAATCCAATCTAAGTTCATTTAAAAATGCAGCCTTCCTAAACTAGAAAATTATATCGGCATTATCGGGAAATTGACTCATCACGTTGTCCATAAGCTTGATGACATTCTTGAAGGTTTAACTCTCGAATAGCGAGTATTGTAAACTATGACCAATGAACATCTCCCCTGTCACTACCCCTAACCTCGCTACAATAATAAGACTGAAGCATAACGCTTCCTATAAGTAAGGGGGATAAGGACGATGGTTTTGCCCGTAGTTGCTGTAATCGGACGCCCTAATGTGGGCAAATCAACCCTTGTCAATAGGTTGGCAGGGGTGATGGATGCGATTGTCCATGACCAACCGGGAGTCACGCGCGATCGCACCTATCGTCCAGCCTTCTGGCAAGACCGCGATTACGTGGTTGTAGACACCGGGGGCTTGGTTTTTGATGATGATACCGAATTTTTGCCCCTGATTCGAGAACAGGCAATGGCAGCCCTGAGCGAAGCCAGTGCCGCTATATTAGTGGTCGATGGTCAAATGGGTTCCACCGCCGCCGATCACGCGATCGCAGATTGGCTACGCCATCACCCTGTCCCCGTTGTCCTGGCTGTAAACAAGTGTGAATCCCCCCAACAAGGACTGATCCAAGCCGCTGAGTTTTGGGAACTTGGTTTAGGCGAACCCTTTCCCGTTTCCGCGATTCACGGTGGAGGAACTGGGGAACTCCTGGATCAACTGATTACCTATTTGCCCACGGTGGGAATGCTTCCCGACACCTCAGAAATCAACGTCGCTATTGTCGGGCGTCCGAATGTGGGTAAGTCCAGCCTATTAAATGCCCTAACCGGAGAAAAACGCGCGATCGTCAGTGCCATTTCCGGTACCACCCGCGATGCCATTGATATGGTCGTCGAACGCCCCGGTAATCCAGAAACTGGGAGTGCACCCCAAACCTATCGTCTCATTGATACGGCAGGGATTCGCCGGAAGAAAAATGTCGAATATGGACCGGAATTTTTTGGCATTAATCGAGCCTTCAAAGCCATTCGCCGTTCCGATGTGGTTCTGTTCGTTGTTGATGCCCTAGATGGTGTCACCGAACAAGACCAAAAACTAGCCGGACGCATTGCTGAAGACGGACGGGCGGCGGTGATTTTGGTAAATAAATGGGATGCGGTTGAAAAAGATACCTATACGATCTACGAACAGGAAAAACTGATTCAAGACCGCCTCTACTTTATCGAATGGGCGCCAATGATTTTTGTCAGCGCCTTGACGGGAAAACGAGTAGACAAAATTCTGGATTTAGTGGATAGTGTCGCCGAACAACACCAGCGCCGCGTCAGTACGTCTGTGATTAATGAAGTCCTCCAAGAAGCCATTAACTGGCATTCACCTCCCACCAACCGCCAAGGGCGCCAAGGCAAAATTTACTACGGTACTCAGGTCAAAAGTAAACCGCCAACGATTGCCCTATTTGTCAATGATCCGAAACGGTTTAACGACAACTATCGCCGCTATATTGAGCGTCAATTTCGTCAACAACTGGGTTTTATAGGTACACCTTTGCGTCTGTTATGGCGTGGGAAGAAAGTCCGCGAGGTTGAAAGCAGCAATGCTAATCGAGCAATTCGGGTTTAATTGTCTTGTAAATATTCCTCAAACCCGTCCAAATGACGAATGACAAATGACCAACCATGGACTTACTGCGATCGCTCCCGTTAGGGCTATACCTGGAACAACCTGTAACTTGGCTACATCACCTGGATTCTCGGGTAAAATTCATTTGGTTAATGAGCTTTTTGGCAGTACCCTTATTAGCTAATCCCTATTGCCGTTTGGCAGTTGTTGTGCTGCTCATTTTGCTGACCCTCTCAGCCGCTATTCCGTTGCGGGTTTGGCGTCAGCAAATGGGTTGGCTGCTGATGCTATCGGTATTTGTATTTATTCTCACCGCGATCGCACCCGATGGATTGGCGGTTGATCATCAGCCTCGGCTTCCTGAGGCGGACATTATCGTGGCTGAGTCTGCTGAAACATCCGTGCAGGCATCGCCTCAACCTAGACCCTGGTATAATCCCTTTGGTATCGGACGGGAATCGGTTCGGGAGGCTTCTTTTAGTGAAACACTTATCCTGACCAATTTACCCCAACCGACGGACTACAGCTACATTCTCCTAGAAGCAGGTCCGGTGACGATTACCCGTCGCTCATTAGATCTGGCGGTTCGGGTGAGTACGGTAATTTTTACCTTAATTTATAGTACCAATCTTTACTTGCTCACCACCGCCCCAGAAGAAATTACCGCCGGGTTAGAAAGCCTCATGCTCCCCTTACGGCGTCTGAATATTCCGGTTACAGAAATTGCCCTGACGTTAACCTTATCCTTGCGTTTTATTCCCTTAGTTTTGGAAGAAGTCCAAAATTTAGTCCGTTCGATTCGGACTCGTGCGATTAACTGGAAAAAGTTAGGGGTTCGCCGCAGCGCCCAAGTTTGGATTATGGTAACGGAACGGTTATTAGAAAATCTACTCATGCGAGCCGATCAAATTGCTAAAGCCATGACGGTGCGCGGCTTTACCAGCCCTAACCAGCATCGCGTCCAATGGCACCAGCTTCGTTTACACTGGGGTGACTGGATCGCGATCGCGAGTTTAGCGCCGTTTTGGGTAGCCCGGTTGATTTGGGGAGGAATGGGATGATGAAGGAGAGGATTTGTAGGGGCGGGTTTTACAGATAACTTATGGCTACACACTGATAACTTAACTAAACCCGCCCCTTGCCCCCCTTTGAAAGGTGGGTAAAAGAAGGGGAACTTTTCTCTTGTTTATTGTACCTGCACGCATTCGCTGTAGGGGCGCATCGACATGCGCCCTCCGTATCGACATGCTACTATCAAGACTTAGAAATTGAGGATATTCGTGCTTGCTTGGGTTATGCGATCGCACTGTTTGTAGTATGCACTAAAGTGCCTTAAAATTAGGTTCATAAGGAATGAATGGCTCGCATCCCTTACTACAAACTACGAACTACGAACAGCGATAATCCCGACCAAAATTAATCAGGGTTTCTCGATAAAACTCTGGCATTCCGGTATCAAAATATCGCCCTTTGACCCAATATCCAATCAATTCCTCGTCTTGGCGTAAGGTATCCAAACAAGTGGTTAACTGAAATTCACCCTTATAGCGCCGATTCTGGTTAATACTATCAGCGAGAATATCAAAGATTTTCGGCTTGAGTACATACATGCCAAAAATCCCCAAAAACTTATCCTCCGCCATCCCTTCCACACGCAGATGCGATCGCGCATAATCTAGATCGGGTTTTTCACAGACTTGTGTCACCGCTAAAACTGAATTAACCTCCTGCCAAACTCCCGCCACACAACCCGCTTTATGAATAATCTCGGCAGACATTTCTGTCAAACCAATTACACTTTGACCCATTTTTTCATAAATCTCTAGCACCTGACGAGTACAAGGAATCTCTGTATCTGAGACATACAGATGATCGCCGAGTAACAGTAAAAATGGCTCTTGATTCACCCAATCTTTGGCACAGAATACCGCATGACCATAGCCTTCTTGCTCCGCTTGGGTCAAAATAGTAATACGCTCTCCCAACTCTTGCAAATACTGACAATACTCCTGATTTTCATCAGAGAGTTTGTCCCAGAGTTCTTGTTTAGGGGGAGTTTTAAAGAACGCCTCAAAAATGGCGCGATCGCTCGGTTGCACCACAATCCCGATTTCTTCGATACCGCCACGCCTTGCTTCCTCCACAATCGCCAAAATCACTGGCTTAGTTCGCCCATCGCGATCGATAATAGGAAACAGTTCTTTTTTCACAACCTTTGTGGCTGGAAATAGACGAGTGCCAAATCCGGCGGCGGGAATTACGGCTTTACGAACAATCTGGCTGGACATGATCTAAAGTATGAATTATGAATCAAGAAAAAGACAATCTATGTAAATTGTGAACAAGAATAAAAAAATGTATCAAATTATGCAGTTTTTATCGTTTCTCTGTAGTAAATTGCTAATATTATAAGGATAAAAATTTTAATACCGCTAGCCGCCCCCAATAGATAATATGGCTGGCATATAAATAAGTGAACCAACCCAAGCCCAGACAGCTTGGGTTGAGTTTTTTTAGCTAAATTCAATCAACACTGAACCATCAACAAGTGACAAAATTGGATCAAAATCCGTAGCTCCACCGAGCGCGATACCCTCTTACATCAATATGAGTAAAACAGCTTGCACTGGCGAGTCCACCCCGATTTCCCCACCAGGATTCTAGGCGCTGATTGACTTGGGGTGGGGAGATCCCTTGAACCACAAAATCCACCGCATCACCAACTAAATGTCTAGATTTTGTTGCCCCTCCTGCTTTACGATTTGAGACAGGGTCACGATACCAGGAATTGATGCTAATCGGACGAGCGCCCAAATATTCTCTGACTTCTTCCATCACATGAGCCACTCTCAAAATCCCCTCAACCACCTCATTATTAACAGGAATCCTTGAACCATTCATGGTTGCTTCCGCCCAACTAAAATGTCCACCTTCAAGAACTGGATTCCCCAGATAGACTGTTCCTAATTTTGGTACGGTGATGGGACGTCCTTTATTGGGTGAAGCAATTGTAGTTTCTGGTGCTTCTGCTTTATCGCTGGGGCGGTTATTCGGTTCAGTTCCTTGAATTTCAATATGTTCTTTGAAAACGTACCAATCAGTCTGATTATTCTGCCCTAACAAAACCCCATCCGGTAAAAGGACTTTGACGTGTCCTCCATCAGAGGGTTCATCCTCGATAATTTCCAGGCGAGTACCCCCTTTTACGGTAATTTTCTCTTCGGGTTTGAGCCGAAATGATTGATCGGGTCGCGCTTTAAATACTGTATCGGATAAGATCTTGATTTTAATGCCGGTTCCCGGTTTAGGGATATCAATGATTTTTTGGGACTGGAGATAGTAAATAATAGCCGCAGCGCCAATGCTGGTGGAGGGATGCTTCAGAACAGTGGTACCCCCCCAAACCCACTCGGATTCATCTCCGGCTCCATGTCTGAATCCATTCCACAAGTCAAACCCCCACAGATAGGCTCCGAGGGTGCGCGTTCGGGCTTTGTGGAACTCCTTAGCCAGTAATAGTTCTGTCACTTTCTTCACAAATAAGTCCGGTTCGCGGAGATTCCACTCGCTGTAGTGGATAACCGCCGCAAACCACCACGGAATACCTGTCGCTTGTTCAACAGTTTCGTAGTGTTGTCGCAAATCCTTCATTCGCTCGACAATTTGCTGAACTTCGGATTCTTTTTCTTTTTGTAAGTTACAGGTCAGGAAGGCTTTTTCGTAGTTAGGCAAGAGTGTCTTGAGGCGAAAGTCCATAGTTGTGTTTAGCCCTTTTGGCACAATTTACTCTAGCTAATATTTTACTCTGCTCGAATCGAGTTTGGTACGGCTTCTGGGGTTAAACGTCTCTTTTTATCAGAGTTTCAGCGTTTTTAAGGGGTGATAAATTTATACCAATTCTCTATGATGTTGCGCCCTATTCTACCGAACTGTAGTTTCCCCTTGCTCAGGGGGAACGGCGATAGCCTGGAGGGGTGGATTCGTTGCAGGATTAAAAACGATAACACTATCACTACTCTTTTTTTAAAGCTCCTAGTCCCCACAAACAGATACCATATATCCCTAAATAAGCCCAAAGTTCTAACTCGCCACTCACTAACAACCAAGTCATCACTAAAGGGAACGTGATGGCTAGCATGATCACGGCAGTATCATAGTCTAAATTCATTGCTTTTATATGGATTCACAATGCTATTTTGGGCATTTAAATCGCTAAGACTAATGTAGCAATACTAATATAGCTTGCTATTTTCTATAAAACGAGGATAAAAAAGCTCCGAGGCTCCCGCATCCTCTGATCTCCCCCGTGCAAAAAAAGCGAAGCATCCTATGGCTTCCCCCTTAAGAAGGGGGACGGGAGGGGGATCTAAAGGGGGACGGGAGGGAGTTAATTGACCAACAGTATCCTTGAGTTCTTAGCGGTTAAAGCAATTGCTGAATTTGTTCAGGGGTAATCTGCTCAACATTGCTAAAAACTTGAGCCGCACCTGCTTTTTGTAAAGTTTGCTGGTATGCACAAAGGCGTTCGGTTGTTTCCTGAACGTGTGGCGGGAGAACACCAACACCAACCCAGGTTCTTTCTGGATGAAGAGTTTTAGCTGCCTTAACCGTGTACATATCAGCCACGGTATCTCCTACATAAATGGTGGGTAATGGTTGCTCAATCCGGTGCTGCTGCTGAAGCTGGTTAATTACCGCCAATAGTCCTGTCGGATCAGGTTTACCAGGTGCATCTTCCATCGCCACGAGTACGGGGGCTGGCAAACCGAGACGTTTTGAAAGAGCATAAAGTGCTTCATTTCGCGTCGCCCCACTGAAAAAGCCCCATAAAATACCGGCTGAGGTTAGATGTTCAAGATAGTTGGGTTGGAGGAGTAATGGTTCATGACAGATGTATCCTGTCCAATGATTTGGATCACTGCCTCGGTAGCGAGCATTAAAAAAGGCAATCAGGCTATCATAATCTAGGGCAACCTGCGATCGCGCCTGACCTCGCTGCTCAAAGTGGCGATAGATGAGTTCTCGTGAGGCATCCCAATCGTTGTTCCATAACCCTTCGGATTTGAGGTGATCAATCTCGGCTGAAGACGGGCGATACACTCCGGCGGTAAAATGCTCAACTGTATCTGCGATCGCTCTGCGGTAAGAGCCACTCACATCCCGAACGACACCATCGATATCGAAAACCACAATCGCTCGTCCCGACCCTGATTTTATCCTTGATTCTAAATTTGTCAATGTGAAATTATTGATCGTACATTAATTATAAGATACTTGATCTATTCTTGATCTATTCTTGATCTATTCTTGGAGGTTTGTTTGTCTAAATTTATCTTAAAAGTTCTCTGGTTAGAAGAGAATGTGGCACTCGCCGTCGATCAAGTCGTGGGTAAAGGAACTAGCCCACTGACATCATACTTTTTCTGGCCCCGTAACGATGCTTGGGAACAAATCAAAAACGAACTGGAAGCTAAACATTGGATTAGCGAAGCAGATCGCATTGAGTTGCTCAACACAGCCACTGAAGTAATTAACTACTGGCAAGAAGAAGGTAAAAATCGTCCCATGAATGAAGCTCAGGCAAAATTCCCCGAAATCACCTTTACAGGCAGCGCCTAGAGTGTCAGTTCAGCCGTAGGGGTTAGTAGAGACGTTCCATGCATAGTCTCTAGTTTTCCTCACTGATGCCTCATCTAACTGAATTGATTATACAAAGGAGCTATCCAGCCAGTTAATGTCTGGATAGCTCCTTTGTTTTTCACAGGTCATGCTCGCTTAGCATCAAACCATACCACCCGCCGCTTGAAAGCGAGCTCTTGCCCTCTTTAAAGCTTGCGTGGCTTGAATTTTCTCTTGCCGATTCTCGCTGTTTTGGACTTGATCGAGACGCTCTTGGGCTTGAGAGAAAGCTTCCCGTGCTGCTTCCTTATCAATCGTCTCTCCCCGTTCCGCCCCATTGACGAGAATAGTTACTTCATTATTTTCAACTTCGGCAAATCCACCCATAAGTGCGATGGGTATCCAGTCTTTGGCGGAACGAACTCGCATCACCCCAATGTCCAGTGCAGATAACAGCGGGGCGTGACCCATCAAGATACCCAGTTGACCCGTCGTGCTGGGCAAAATTACTTCTTCAGCCTCAGAATCCCAGACAGTTTTGTCCGGAGCAATAACTCGAACCGTTAAGCTCATAATCTGTTAGTCGTCCTTTGTCATACTCGCGCTGCGTTAATCAAGCTACTTGACATCCGTCCTTGAAGGACGGGGAGCCTGAACCCAAATTTCCGGTCATTAGTCAGCAGCTTGGAGGAGCAAACATGACTAATGACTCAAAACGAAAGAAGAGATTAACCTTTCATCTTCTCAGCTTTAGCGATCACTTGATCAATATCACCGACCAGGTAGAATGCCTGTTCGGGCAGGTCATCCAATTCTCCATTCAGAATCATTTGGAATCCCTTAATCGTTTTTTCAAGAGAAACGTACTGACCGGCCAAACCGGTAAATACTTCCGCCACAAAGAAGGGTTGAGATAAGAAGCGCTCAATCTTCCGAGCCCGAGCAACCGTCTGACGGTCATCTTCTGACAATTCATCTAAGCCCAGAATCGCAATAATATCCTGGAGTTCCTTGTAGCGCTGTAGGGTTGACTGCACAGCACGCGCCGTTTTGTAATGTTCTTCACCCACGATATTGGGTTGGAGCATTGTGGAACTTGAATCCAGGGGGTCTACGGCTGGGTAGATTCCCTTTGAGGCTAAAGCACGAGATAATACCGTCGTCGCATCTAGGTGAGCGAAGGTGGTTGCTGGTGCTGGGTCGGTTAAGTCGTCGGCTGGGACATAGACCGCTTGAATCGAGGTAATTGATCCTTCTTTGGTTGAAGTAATCCGCTCTTGCAGTGCCCCCATTTCTGTAGCCAATGTGGGCTGATATCCCACAGCCGAAGGCATCCGACCGAGGAGTGCAGATACTTCTGAACCCGCTTGCACAAACCGGAAGATGTTGTCGATGAACAGTAGCACATCTTGCTTGTTGACATCACGGAAATGTTCCGCCATCGTCAGCGCCGCCAGACCAACACGCATCCGGGCACCGGGGGGTTCGTTCATCTGACCGTAAACCAGCGCCACTTTAGATTGGCTGAGGTCTTCTTCGTTGATAACCTTTGACTCTTTAAATTCGTTGTAAAGGTCATTTCCTTCGCGGGTGCGTTCGCCAACACCACCAAATACGGATACACCCCCGTGAGCTTTGGCAATATTGTTAATCAGTTCTTGAATGATAACGGTCTTACCAACACCCGCACCACCAAACAACCCAACTTTACCTCCGCGACGGTAGGGCGCCAGCAAGTCTACAACCTTAATCCCCGTTTCAAAAATCGACGGTTTGGTTTCCAGTTCGGTGAATTTAGGAGCCGAACGGTGAATTGGCGATCGCTCTTCGGTATTGACCGGACCTAATTCATCGACAGGCTCACCTAACACATTGAAAATTCGTCCCAGGGTAGCACCGCCGACGGGAACACAAATGGCGGCACCCGTGTCTACTGCTTCCATCCCTCGAACTAAGCCGTCCGTACCACTCATGGCAACGGCTCTGACTTTGTTATCACCGAGTAACTGCTGCACTTCACAGGTTACCGCAACATCCTGTCCTGCTGCATTCTTACCTTCAATTTTCAAAGCATTGTAAATCCGGGGCATTTTGCCCCCAGGAAACTCAACATCGACAACAGGTCCGATGATTTGAGTAATAACGCCGGTGTTTGTCTTTTCTGTGGTGGCTACCATGCTTGCGTCTATAAGTGATTGATGTTTCTTTACAAAGAAAGTTGATCGGTCGTGAGCTATTCAATCAAAGCTGGCTCTTGCGAGTTTCCGCCTCAACGTTAGCCACGGGTATAAATTCCGGTTAAGCCAAACGCACTCAGGCATTCGGGGCATTCTCATCACGGTTTTAGCCATGGGCAAGGTAGTTAACCCGGGCTTCCATTGGAATGGAAATTCCCGTGCCGTTCTCTAGAGCTTAAGCGCTTAACAATACCGTTCTCTAGATTACCACTTATAGGCGATCGCAAACCCAGTAGCCATTTAGGGATTAGCTGCTCCCATTCAGTATTCCTGGGATTGAGTTTGCTGTTTGCGTCTAAGCCTTGTCAGAACGCCTACAGTTGCCACTCCCAGCAATCCGAGTACCCCCGATGGTTCTGGCACACTCTCGGGTTCCGGCTCATCCGGGGGAAATAAAGGTCCAGGATCTTCTGAGGGAAATTGGGGTTCATTAGGCGGCTCTTGAGTGGGTTGAGGTTTTATTTGTGGCGGTTTTGTCCCAAGAGACTTGCCTTTTATGAAAACAGCCGAGTCTAATATGCCATCACCCCAATCGGCTGCATTAATCTTGATCGTATTTCTGCTATTTTTTATGAGCTGACCCTCAAAGGTCAAATTTTTGGTAAACCCATCCAGCTTCGTATTGATACTAGACTCTACAGGATTATAAATAAAGTCAGGATGATACGAGATCTCGTCGTTGGGGTTAGGAACTAAGTTGTTTATTGTGACAGCTTTACCATCGCTTAACAGAGCCAAGGACTCCCCATTCAGCAACATTTTAAACGAGTCGTTGAATTGTGTCCCGCCAAACTCGACAAATTCTTCCGAGCCAAACACGTATTTAAAGAATACCTTATCTACTGTGCTATCAGCATCAAAGCTCAATTCTAGTGTAATGGAGTCTCCTTCATATCCAGCAAAATTATTTGTCTCACTCAACGGTCCTTGCGGATCAAAATCTGTGCTTAAGTCCGCCTGAGGATCTTCCAAGTTAGGAACTCTGCCTCCATCTTTCGTATTGAGTCCGGGTAGCTTGTCAACTCTACCCGTACTCAATACGATGCCCTCACCTAGACCAAAGGGATCGTCGCTGAAAAGACCAAAGGCTTGATCATTCACTCTTCCCAGATCATCGTAAACTGTTAAACCAAAGTTACTCAGTCCAGCCGTATCCCCTAGCAAAGCATTAAGTAAATCTTGGGCGTTGCTATTGGGTATGATTGTAAATGCCATTGCTGGCAGTCCCCACAAGCTCAGAAGAGCGGTTGTTGCAATAGTGATCGTTGTTGTCTTGATTGGTAGAAGCCCCATTGTTTTTCCCTCCTTAAAGGAAAATAGTCGCATAGTGTTCTCACGGATTTCAAGCTCTTCGGCTTGTCTTCACAGAAATAACACATTAATGTAAACTTTTGTTAAAGATAGGGTTTAAAATAATTTTCTTGTATTCTCTATTTTACTCTGTAATACAAGTAATTGATTGATTCCCGTTCCCTTCTGATGCAAAAAGCCGTTATCATTTGTCCCGGTATTCACAATCCACAGTTGACACAAGAGTTTTTAGCGGGGTTGCAACGCTATGACTCTGGAAATGCATGGCGTGTTCAGCAATTATTAATATTTAAGAGCCAAGAGTATCCGGCTTATTCAGCTATTCATATTTTGAACTATTTGCAGCGTCATATTAGCCCAGGGAACACCTCCCTTACTTTTATCAGTTTTAGTGCCGGAGTGGTGGGGGCGATTGGTGCAGCATGGGGGTGGCAGATGCTCGGGGGAACCGTGAAAGCTTTGGTGGCGTTGGATGGGTGGGGTGTGCCACTCTATGGAACCTTTCCCATTTATCGGCTGAGTCACGATTATTTTACCCACTGGAGTTCCGCCTTATTGGGGAGTGGCGGGAGTCGTTTCTATGCTGACCCCGCCGTAGAGCATCTAAAGTTATGGGAAAAGCCGGATAATTGTCCAGGGTGGAGGGTGCAGCGAGTTAGAAATGGGGGAGAATGGCGACGTTATATGACGGCGGCTGAGTTTGTGGTGCAACTCGTGCAGGATTAGCCGTTTTCGTATTGATAATCGGTACAATTATAGCCAATCAACGCCAGAGCCGATTGGTAATGGAATGGCTGACGCTGCCTTAAACGTCTCCAATAAGAATGAAGTAATTTTCTATTGTAACTCATTCACCGGAAACGATCCAGGTTTAACGAGAATCATTTTCGTTTTCCCCTGACGATTCACTTCAATATCGAGATTCGCCCCCACCTCACTCGCTTCTACTTCCTCTTGTACATCCGAAGCCGTTTTAATCGGTTTTCCACCAACTTTTTGAATAATATCGCCCGGTTCAAGACCCGCTTGTTGAGCTGGGGAATTGGGAACGACGCGGACGATTAAGACGCCTTGATCTTGAGTCACCTTTAAACCAGCATCTTGATCCTGATTAATTTCTTTGCGTAACTCGGGGGTTAATGTTACCATCTGAATTCCCAGATAAGGATGGTCAACCCGACCTTTTTCAAAAAGCTGTTCAGCAATGCGTTGAGCGGTTTCAATGGGAATGGCAAAGCCCAATCCTTGAGCATTGGCGCGAATGGCAGTATTAATGCCAATAACTTCACCACTGGCATTTAATAGCGGTCCTCCAGAATTCCCTGGATTAATTGCGGCATCAGTTTGGATAAAGCTTACTCGTTTTTCGGGAACACCAACCTGAGAACTCGATCGCCCCAAAGCGCTAATAATGCCTACGGTTACGGTATTATCTAAACCCAGAGGATTACCGATCGCAATTGCCCACTCGCCAGGAATCAACTGTTCGGCTTTACCCAAGCGGACGGTTGGCAAATTCTCTGCCTCAATTTTAATAATCGCCACATCGGTTACCGGGTCTGCACCCAACACCCGACCCTCTAACGTCCGCCCATCCTTAAGCGTAACCTTGACGATATCCGCCCCGTCGATAACATGAGCATTGGTAATAATTCGCCCATCCGACTCCAGAATAAAACCCGATCCCGTTCCCCGTTCTACGCGAGGTTCAGGAACAGGCATCTCATTGCCAAAAAAGCGGCGGAAGAAGGGATTTCTAAAGGCTTCGGGAACGTCTTGGCTGACCTGACGCGCCGCATCAATTCTCACCACCGCAGGTCCTACTTGCTCGACGGCTTGGGCAATAAAATTGAGATTGGCAGGAGCCGAACGATTGGTGCGTCGAGTTGGGGATAAGGGTTCCAATACCGCAGGCATCGCTTCTGGAGGATTGAGTCCTTGAGGCTGAGCCATAAGGTAGCGACTGCCCAAAACCCCTGCTCCACCGCCTAAGCCTAGCAAGGTCAGATAAACGGTTAGCTGCTTTAAAGATAAACTCATGGTCTTGAAAACTATGGGATAGTTTTTGCCGGGGTTGACAAGCGCGATCGCAACTCGCCAATTGCGCTCTTGTTGCTGCCTTTAATTGTACAACCTTCCTTTTAAGAGTGCCTCTGCTTCCCCTGCTTCCTAATCTTCTACTCTGGAGAGAGCATCGATGAATGATGATGCTGTCGCAGCGGAATTTCAATCACAAACTCACTGCCTTGCCCCGGTTCAGAATTACACTGAAGATATCCCCCATGTTTTTCCACGACAATCTGATAGCTAATCGATAACCCCAAACCCGTGCCTTTTCCTACAGGTTTAGTGGTGAAAAACGGATCGAATAGACGTTGACGCACAATCTCAGTCATCCCAGCTCCATTATCCGCAATCCGAACCACCACCCATTTATTCACCAACAATGATTTTGCCTGGGATTTAGGACGCTTCACGTCTTTAATGGCGGTCTGAATCACAATCGTGGGATAAGGACTAGAGGATTGTCCATCAGACAACTGGGCTTGAGCATTTAAGCGTCTCAACTCTTCGAGGGCATCAATGGCATTACTCAGCAGATTCATAAAGACTTGGTTGAGTTGCCCCGGATAACATTCCACCAAGGGTAAATCCCCGTATTCCTTCACCAATTGCACTTCAACCAGACCGGGCGTCGCTTTGAGCTGATTTTGTAGAATCAACAACGTATTATCCAGTCCCTCGTGCAAATCCACCGATTTCATCTCGGCTTGATCCAAGCGGGAGAAATTCCGCAACGACAGCACCAAGTTGCGAATGCGATCGGCACCTAGTTTCATGGAGTTTATTAGTTTAGGCAGGTCAGTTTTGACAAACTCCAAGTCAATGTCTTGGGTGGTTTCTTGAATTTCGGGTACAGGCTGGGGATAGTGCTGCTCATAGAGTTCCAGCAGCCCCATCACATCCTGAACGTACTGAGAAGCGTAAGCGATATTGCCGTAAATAAAATTAATCGGATTATTAATTTCGTGAGCCACACCAGCAACCAGTTGTCCCAAAGACGACATTTTTTCAGTCTGAATCAACTGACTTTGATAAGAATGCAGTTGCTGGATCATCCGCTTGAGTTCGCGGGTTTGTTTTTTTAATTGAGCTTCACTTTGCCGCAGAGCTGTTTCTACCCGCTGGCGTTCGAGAATATCCTGCTGAAGCTGGACATTAGCTTGAGTGAGCTGTGCTGTGCGCTGTTCAACTTGAATTTTCAATTGATCATGGGACTTTTGCAGGGCTAAGTCCGCTCGCTGGCGCTCCCCAATTTCATGGCGCAGTCGTTCATTCGTCTGGGCTAATTCAGAGGTTCTTTCCTCCACCGCCTGTTGCAGTAGTTCGATTACTCCATACATTTCCACCGGGTTAAGTACTTGCAGCAGGCTGGTTTGGGAAACGATTCCCACTAATTCTCCCTGATTTGAGCGCACCACCAACCGTCGCACCCGATGCTGCTGCATTTTTTCGTGGGCTAGCCACAAGGAATCCGAGGGACACAGACAAAATAGCGGCGTACTCATCACCTCTTGAGCCTTCAGGCGCGATAAATCCAGTTCTAGTGCCTGAAACTGGACAATATCGCGTTCAGTGACAATTCCCACAGGAATTAGGGACTG
The DNA here is from genome assembly GCF_040219735.1 of Coleofasciculus sp. G1-WW12-02. Lineage (NCBI taxonomy): Bacteria > Bacillati > Cyanobacteriota > Cyanophyceae > Coleofasciculales > Coleofasciculaceae > Coleofasciculus > Coleofasciculus sp. G1-WW12-02. Next base: position 44,637 of record NZ_JAVJRX010000144.1, read on the forward strand.
AGAATGAAGCATTGGGCATGGACAAACTTGAGTCAAAGGAACAGAACGTCCGGTTTGGCTGAGGGCGGCTTGTTCCTGATACTGAATTTCTGGAACTCTGAGTTGAGTAATCACCACGCAACTAACCTGATGCTCTGTCATTAGCTGTGCTAACTGTAGCACCGATGTGGTCACGGGTACATGAATCACCGCTGTGGTCATGACATCTTGTACACAGCGTAATCGCGTCAGTAGATTCACCGGTTGCAGCGCTTTGCGAATACTCTCATGAGTCACAATTCCCATAGGTTGCCCTTGCTCATTGACAATCGGCAGGTGACGAATCCGATGCTGGCGTAAGAGTCCCAATGCGGTAAAGATATCGTGAGACGGTGACGGTTGCAGCGTAATCGCGGGTTGAGTCATGGTTTGGGCAATATTGACTCGGCTTAAGGGAAGACCCGCAGCCGCTAACTTAACGATATCGCGCTCGGTGAATATTCCCACCAGTCGCCCTCCCTCCATCACCAATACACAACCCGCCGCCGTATCAGCGATACCAAAAGCTGTATCTTCTTCCTGAGATAAACATGAAATTTTTGGGAGATTTCCTAGGCTTTGATTAATGTCAGTCGCTAACGCCTGGGTGGGTAACCGGCAACTGCGAAATCGACTCATGAGCGCCAAGACATCCCCCAGAGGGGTATCTGGTGCGACGGTCAAAAAATGAGCATCAATTGCTGGTTCTAGCGCTAAGGAATGAAAAGGCAGACCACTCGGCTGCATGAGCAATGTCTCTGGGGTGATGATTGGCGTAGTTGGATAGAGTTACGGCGATGGGAAGTGAACACTAACGATTAGACAGAGCTTGACAATTTGGCTTGGTTATGGTATATGCTGTTTTATAGCTATGGCAGCTATTCGCCTGCCAAGGAGGAGCTTACATTGGGAACTATAGAAATATGAGAGTTGCACCCTAGAAATCTGTAGAACTTCAATCACTCGGTTTTACAGGCAATTTTACGCTGTGGCTTGACCTGTTGCTGCCTATTTTTTTTAAGGTTGTAATAAATCATTACATTCACACTAACCTCTCCCTGGTATAAATACCAGGGATTTTCAACAGATACTGGATCAATCAAGATTGAGACGATTTACCCAATGTTCCCTTGCCAAAGAATTTCGGTGGTTCATTTAAGGTGTATACCTGAGTGGCAGAAGCGATCGCCTGACGGATATAGGCAGGGGTTTGTAACACTCCTAATAACCCTACGCCGTCGATTAGGCGCAAGCCCCCGGTTGTGTTTTCTTGCAGGCGTTGGTCAACAGTGGCAGGTAGGGGTTGAGTATCAATGGCTTGGAGAGAGGCGATCACAAATCCCCACGGCTCACCGTAGGTGGGGGTGTAGCAACAATAGGAATGTACATTGGGAAAAACGGTGTTTAGGGTGTGAACTAGGCGACCATGGGCTTTGACGGAGACAGGTCCAACGGGTCCGGCTTGTAGGACTAAAAACCCATCAGGTGTTAAAACTCGCTGGACTTTCTCAAAAAACTCTTTGGTAAAAAGTTTATAGGATGGTCCTTCTTCAATCGGATCAGACAGATCGGATATGATAATATCCCACTGTTGCTCCAGGTTGTCTAACACCTCTAGAGCATCACCAATCACCAATTGAGTCCGAGGATCATCAAAGGCATTTTGGTGCATTTCCGGCAGGTGTTGTCGGCAAGCATCCACAACCTCACCATCAATATCCACCATCATCACCCGCTCAACTGTTTTCCAGCGCAGGATTTCGCGCACCGTTGCTCCTTCACCCCCTCCCAAGACGAGAACATGGCGTGGATTAGGGTGATTGATCATCACAGGCTGAACCAAGGCTTCATGGTAAATAAACTCATCGCCCGTACAGGACTGCCATTTGCCATCTAAAACTAAGCCTTTGCCATAAGCTCCTGTTTCAACAATATACATCTCCTGATAGGCGGTTTTCTTGTAAGCCAAAACCTTGGTAATCCCATGAACATACATATCCCAAGGTGTGATATACTCGCTTATCCACAAATCAGCACCAACATGACTGCCAGCCATATAGCCCCCTCCTTCCTAGGTTATACCGATCGTCATTATTGCAGAAATAGCCAACAGACAACAGGTAACGGGAACATCCCAGTTTGACATCGTAGCCGATGATCTAAGCTGAATCGAACAAGGTGAGAATTTGGTTAAATAGAGGTTCATGAGCGCGAGTTTGTAAAATGGCGCGAGCTAATTCAATAAACTTATGATCTCGTTGGTTGTTATACTCAATCAATTTACTGGCTGGATGAAACGTCAGATCATCAGCTTCTAATTCGTTAGTACTTCCCGTTTGTAAACCCGAAAACCTCGGTCTCCAGGATATGGATTTACCCCGCAAGGTAAATTGAAACCACTCAATTTGGTCGTGGCGAAGTTCAACCACTACGTCGAAATAAGGCTCGCCTCCTTGATACCAAACTTTGGTAATTCCCTCTTTCGCTGGGCTTAATATCCCTGGATCGATCTGTCTGAGGGAAGCCCCTAATCGTTTAATTTCATCTTGATCCATCTGCGTCACGAATTTGGGTCTCAGCTCCCTGGTATATCCCCATAAAGGTAAGCTGATCGCTAAAACTATATACTGGATACGCCCATATCGCCAATGACTCCGGATTTCTAGGTGGAGAGAGGAAATTTGCCGCCACCTATCAAGTGATTGATGTTGAACCTTTACGATGCCCTCTGATTCAATCCTTGCTGGCGTTTGAGGAATAGGATCAGCGCGATCGCTAACAGACCCATGACCATGCCAGGTTCGGACACGCTGACGGAATTAGGATTGTTTGGCTGAGGGAGCTGTTCTTTTCCGTCTTCCACCTTCCGATCAAAACGATCATTTTCGGCTTCGGCTTTCTTCAGTGCCTCTCGCTGCTCATCATTGACAAGGACAATCATTGATGAGTAGGGCGTCACCAATTTATAGGTTTTGGCGATCGCATGAATGGCATCCAGTTGAGCCAGATTATTTCCCTGTATCTGTTGACTCAATCCTTTGACGAGTTGTCTGGCGGCTAATGGCTCAAAACCTTTGTTAGCCGTGGTTTCACTGGGAGTTTTTACCATCGACCAAGCATAGCCATCCACAACACTCACCACCGATGGGGCTAATGCTGCCTTTGTTGCCAGTCGCTGCAAGACCTCTGGGAGTTCTGTAGACACACCACCCCCACTATCTTGAATGGCTTTTAACGTCCCATCATCATAAGCGGGTGGCAATGCCCCCAGATGCACCATCCATAACGGTGCAGGCATGTCTAGCCCATCTTTACTATCCTCGGATAATTCATAACTCCCCTCATCCGTTACCAGTAAAATACCATCATAAGGCGTATCACCTTGTAATTGGAGAAACTGTTGCAGCATCTCCCGATATTGGATTGTGCCATAGAACGTGATCTTTGCCGGATTAAACGTCTGGATATTGTCGATACGCTGAGGTTGTTTCCCCGCAGCAGCCGTAACGTACAAATCGGCATCATTGTTGGCAAAGGTGTTATCCGCGAAGCCCTGTTGGTTTAACCAATTGAAGGTTTTTATCAGTGATTTAACCTGGGCTGACATACTGCGCGAACTATCCACCACGACAGCAAACCGCTTGCCTTGGGGTAAGGCGTAATCCTCTTGAGCGAGTGGCTTTGCTGTAATCTGGAAACCCTCTGGGAAATTCACTTGATGGACTTTTGGCTGCTGCTGATCGGTGGCTCTTAAAAATGGAGGAAGCCACTCATCTTCAGATGTTGCGATCGCGTCTCCATTTCCCAAGCGTTGGGTGTCCTTTGTCCAGAAGATATTCCGTTTTTCTGCTAATCGAGGCAGCGCCCATCCCTGTGCTTGTCGCATCACGTTATAAGTTAACCATAGATGCATTTGCGTGGGTCGTTCGGTTGAATTTCTTTGTTCCCGAAATGATAATTTGGGCGGAACTGGGAAGGCTCTGAGGCGATAAAGGCGGGGTCCAACCTGTTCGAGTAACGCTGGATCAACGGGTCGCGATCGTCTCACCTGAGAATTGTAAACCTTTTGCGCCGCCCCCCGTGGTGAAACTTTAAATGGGAAACTTTGCGATCGCTTATCGGTGTCCCCAAGCCACAAGCCTGTAATTGTGGCGCTTTCGGGTAAAGAAAAGTAGTAGAGTATTTCCTCTACATCATTGGTTTGGTTTTCATACACCTCGTAGAGTTCCACATCCGCCCAATCCCCGTGTTCGGTAACGCTGACTTGTTGCGATCGCAGCCATACCTTTTTCTGGTTAATATTCAAGACACCTGCCTTTGCCTCGTCTACAATTGCCGTGGATTGCAAGGCGCGTTGTACTGCCTTGCGCTCAGCTTTTTGGATGGGAGTGTCAAAGAATTCGGCGTAGAGTTTTTCGGCTTTTTCGATATCTGAACGAGAACCGTTGTACAAAAACGGCGACATCAGTTGGTTATAACTCACTTGTAAAAACAGGCAAAGCGACTCTGGTAAACCAAAGACGCTACGATACATCGTCTGGATATGGTTATTCTCTTCTATTGGACTGAGATAGCGATAGGATGACAAATAGGCGTTCAGTAGTCCGGTGCGAATCACCTCTGATTGGTCTAGGAGTGCTGTCCTAGCGCTATCGGTTTGGGCGGGTTGAGCCAGTAACTTAAAGGCTTTTACTTGGGGCTGTGTCGTGAATGAGATAAACAGAATCATCCAGACACTGATTACCGCAACAGTACCCTGAACCCTGCGTTTTTTGCCATACTGGGAGGCAAACTTGTTTAAGATACGATGCCCGGATTGAACATATAAGGCGGCTAATGCCGAGGGCATCCCTAGGAATAGGGTAAAGCTAAACCCATAGAGTAGAAGCCCAAGTACTCCCCAAAAGGCGAAAGACAGGTCATCCTGCAAAATCCACCAAAGTTCGTCTATCCAGTCAAAGGTAAAAAACTGACGTACTAAAACCGCCGCCGCAGGTACGGCATAGAATAGCAGCAACAATCCGGTGAATACACCAACCAACAGCATCAAGCTGTGAGCGAACAGTTGTAGCCATGCTAATTTTTGATTCCGTTGAGCATAGCCATACAGCACCTCCAGCAAAAATGCCACCATGCACGCCACTGCTGTTCCTACAATCAAGGTGCTAGCGGGGGTGAGTTCTCGCAGGAGGAATAGGCGAACTAGGCACAGGGCAAATAGGGGAGCTTCTACGCCATAGAATAGACGCATTAGCTCTAAAGGTTGTCGGCGCAAACGCCACCATCCAATCAAGGTACAGACGGTGGGTACGGCAATTAGACCGACCAAGGGGAGGAGGAATTCAGTTTCAATCTCACCAGAAAATATGGCGACGACCAAATCAACCCCAATCTGGGGCAATATCCCAAAGTATACGACCAGCAAAAAGGTAAGATTCCAGAGCCAAAAGATAGCATGGCTGCTTGTGTGGAGTAATGTTTTCAGTGTTGTGTTTTTTTTCATAAAACCCAATGATATAAGTTAGGATTTTTCCGGAAGACGGGGGATTGTTGTTTAACCTTCAAATATATCTGCCATTTTATGCCGAGAAATTCATGACCGTTCAAAAATTAGCATCCCTGCGACTAACTACTGCCGGATTTATGGGACTATTTTTACATGGCATTATTGTGGCAGCACCAGGGGCGTTTCTGCCCCAATGGACGGCAGCATTTGGCGAAACCGTGAATGTTGGACTTTTTTACACGGCGTTTTTGCCTAGTAGTTTAGCTGGACTGGTATTAGCATCGCGGCGAGTCGAACGTCATCCTTGGTTTGCTCTGGCATTTGTTACGGTTATGGTAGCATTCGCCCTTATCTCCCTATCCCCTACATTTACCTGGATTGGACTAGCCGCACTCCTGATCGGATTTGGAGACGGAATTCTCAATCTCCAATGCAACAGCTTAGTTGGCGAACTTCATCCCCAACGGCGAATTGTGCTGCTCAACTGGGCAAATGCTACCTTTGGAGTTGGAGCATTAAGTGCGCCTCTGATGGGAACATTTCTCCCTTGGCGATTGGCGTTTGGACTCGTGGCAATTTTGGCGCTGGGTTCCGTTGCTTTAGCCTGGAGAGCGCCCCATGTTTTAAACTATCAACCTAAGCGCGATCGCATGCCTTGGAAACAGGCTACCCCCTTTCTGGTGGTGATTTTCCTCTATGTCGGGTTAGAGAGTGCGATCGGTACCTGGAGTGGCGCTTACTTGAGAAGCTTGGGTGAGAGTGTTGTTTGGAGTGGCACCCTGCTTTCTCTCTATTGGGGAGGATTGACAGTGGGGCGTTTAACGTTGAGCATTTGGGTCAATCCCCAACCGATTCGACGATTGCAATGGTTGCTGCTGGCTGGATTAGCCGTGGTGAGCTTGACGAGTGTTTTTCCCTTTGGTATCTTGTTTGCTGTGGCTGCCTTCCTCTACGGTCCCACCTTTGCCACCGTATTTGCTTTAGTGCAACACAAGTGTGGTCATGTGGCAATAGGCTATCTATTTTACGCTGCCTACCTGGGCAAAACCTCTGTTCCGGCACTCTTAGGTCAAATCGGTAACCCAGCCTATTTCCCTTACGGGTTTATTGCGCTGGCACTACTTCTGTATGGGATGAGCCGAAAAATTTCTGTACCCTCACTCACATACAGCGACTAAACAAATCAGCCAGAATCTGATTAGAAAACAAAAACCCGTCTGGATCACTTAATCTCAGCCGCCCAGTCATCGGTAGTTTCTGGGCATTGTGCCAATCCCAGGCTTTTCCATCTCGTTCTACAACTTCTACCCAACCTTGCTGGTAGTAGGGCTGCAAAGTTGTCCCAATCTGTTCGAGAGTCTTCTCGCCAAACTGCCGCACCAGTGTAGATAGACTCACACCTTCTGCCAAGCGTAGTCCTAGCATTAGAGTTTCTAACAAAATATCCACGTCCGAGAGTTCTGGACTTTCCCAGATCCCATTCGCTTCAATGAACTGTTGCACCCAAGTATAATACTCTCGCCGAGTGCGGGGGCGAGTAAACCGCCGCCCCTGGACATAACTCGCCGCCCCCATACCAAACCCATAAAAAGGATGGTTTTCCCAATACACCCGATTATGTCGGCATTGGTGAGTGGGTAAAGCATAGTTGGATATCTCATAATGTTCATACCCGGCATCAGTGAGGAGCGTCTGGGCAAGGCGGTACATTTGAGCGGTTGTCTCGTCAGTCGGTAAGGGAGAAATGCCGGGGCTGTACTGTCGTCCAAAGGCGGTGACGGGTTCTATAGTCAGGTCATAGCATGAGATATGGGTAGGGGTAAGCTGAATGGCGGATCTCAAGGATTCCTGCCACTGTTCTAAGGTTTGAGTGGGCAATCCAGAAATCAAATCTAAACTCCAGTCGGGAACCTCTACTTGGCGGAGCAACTCGACAGCGGTAAAGATATGATTAAGCTGGTGCGATCGCCCACAAATGCCCAATAGTTCATCTTGAAAGGCTTGAACTCCTAAGCTAACTCGATTCACGCCAGCATCCCGGTATCCTTTGATCTGGGACAGGTCGAATGTGCCTGGGTCCATTTCCAAGGAAATCTCCGCATCGGTAGCTATGCCAAACTGCTGTGCTAAGGTATCCAGAATGCGGCTTAACTGTTGAGTCGATAACAGAGAGGGGGTGCCACCGCCAAAGAAAATGGTTGATAGAGAACAAGTCGAGGCTGGTGTTGTTTGGATTTCCTGAGTCAATACCTCAACATATTCCTCAATCGTGCCGGACGTGCTACCCGTGGCTTTATCGCCGACTACGGATACAGGAAAGTCACAGTAGTAGCAGCGACGGCGGCAGAAGGGAATGTGGATGTAGGCAGAACGAGGAATTCCCATCTCTATGACTTTCTCAGATTTGTTTAAAAAATTTAACACATTTTTCCGGAATTCGGGGAGCAATTCTTAAAGTTTGATTAACAAGTCAGTAGGTCAATGGAAATCAACCCAACTCTATCACGTTCTGTAAATACACCTTAAACCCTGACATAAGACGTAGCCTGCTTCTTGATGAGCGAGTATGACAAATGAATTGTTATTTCAAGATAGTTTTAGAACAAGTCTTGAGCCATCAACTAAAGCAGGGCTAAGTAGGTGGGTAGAAATAAACTCAACTTTATTACGTTATGTAAATTTGTCTCAAATTTTTGCCAATGAAAAATGACGCTCCTGACCGTTCACCTTGATTTTGCCGCCTGCCGAGAACAGTATTCTCTTATACGAATATACGAAAAACTGAAGATTTGAGCTAAGCCGATAGGCATAGGAAAACAAAATGAAGTGAAAGATATAATAAATGAGATTAACCTCTATGATTATAAATCTCGAATAGTATTGGAAGATTTGTCAGATAAACCACTTGGATTGGAACCATGCTTGATTTTGTCATTATTCTTTTATTCATCCTAGGAGGAGCCGGTGTAGGGTTCGACACCGTTGAATTGCTGCCGCCCTCCGTGCAGGAACAGATCACGAATCTGGAAGCGCTGCGCTGGATTTTAGCCAGTTTTACCGCCATTATCGGTTTTGCGGTTGGGTTAACCGTGCAGGTGACCTATCGTCGTTTGGAAAAGCAGGTGCGCCAACTGCCAATTGAGGTAATTTTAACCCGGGCAGTCGGTTTGGTGTTGGGGCTGCTGTTAGCGAATTTAATGCTAGCACCGATTTTCTTACTGCCTTTTCCCTCTGAGTTTGCCTTTATCAAGCCCCTAGCGGCAATTTTGGGCAGTGTGATGTTTGCCTTTCTGGGAATCAGTTTGGCAGATACCCACGGTCGGACTTTTTTGCGACTTATTAATCCGAACAGCTTGGACACGATATTGGTGGCAGAAGGGACGCTCAAAGCGGCAGCGAGTAAGGTACTGGACACAAGCTGTATTATTGATGGTCGCATTGAGGAACTGTTGAATACAGGGTTTGTCGAGGGTCAAATCCTGATCCCCCAGTTTGTGTTGCAGGAGTTGCAGCAGCTCGCTGATGCAGCGAATGATCAAAAGCGGATTCGGGGACGACGTGGGTTGGATATTCTCAAGGCAATGCAAACGGCTTATCCGGAACGCCTGATTATTCACCCGGCTGATTATTATGAGGATATTCAGACGGTGGATGCCAAATTGGTGCGGTTTACTCAGGACATTAATGGCACGCTTTTGACCAATGATTACAATTTGAGTAAAGTGGCTAATTTGCAAAAAGTCCCTGTACTCAATGTCAATGACTTGGCTCACGCTATGCGTCCGATTTATCTACCGGGTGATAGTCTGGAACTGAAAATCCTCAAGGAGGGGAAAGAACCCTCTCAAGGCGTGGGTTACCTAGATGATGGCACGATGGTGGTTGTAGAAGAAGGACGTAACTACCTCGGCGCTGAAATGCGGGTTGTGGTGACCTCTGCTTTACAGACTTCTGCCGGACGGATGATTTTTGCTCGTCCTCAAGCTTCTGTGGCGGCGTGAAGCCATAAATCGGCTGCGGTTGAGGTGGCTTATACTTCTGGAAACGGTGCTGGAAAATCAGCATCGTTTTTGATCAGTTGTCTAACTAATCTCTAGGAAGGAACACTGCTGTGTAAGAATGGTTTAGGATTGTCAGAGAAATTTCTGGCAAGATGTAGGCTGTTTAAGAGAAAACGAGCTTTTTATGAAAGTTGGCGATCGCGTTCGAGTTAAGACATCTGTTATTGTTTACCACAATCCTGCCCACCGCAATGAGCCGTTTGATATCAAGGGTACGGAAGGCGAAGTCATTGCTATCGTTACGGAATGGCAAGGGCGACCTGTGAGCGCTAACTTACCGATTCAGGTCAAATTTGATAAAAAGTTTCGCGGTCACTTCCGGGAAGATGAGTTAGAAGTGGTATGAATGTTCAGTTCTTCTCAACAAAATCAGTCAGTTGCTCGGTGAAAATACCTATCCTAGTCAGCTTTTTTGTTGACGGTTAACGGCGTATTATTATTCATTTGAATCATTAGCGACGGCGACAGAACCACCTAAACAGGTTGATGTCGCCTTGCATTTTTTGGAGTTCTTGTTGGTGGCGTTTGGCGGTTTGGCGATACCATTGGCAGTAGGACTGGAATTCTTGGCGATACTGGGTTTCTCGGTGGAACTCGTAGGTGAGTTGGTAGGTGGCAAAAATATCCGCAGCAGGTGGAGGAGTGGGGACAATTTGGCGGAATTCCTCTGACATGGATTAAAGAGTATTGGGTTTAGCACAAGTCAACGACCACGATGTTTAGTGTAACAGGCTCGGTCAGGATATGTTCACTATGCTGATAGATTTAGCGAATTTATTGGTTATCTGTATGGAAATCCAATTAAAGTTAGACTAGAAAAACTTAGAGTAACTGCAAAGATGATCGGGGGATCATGTCATTCTCATTACTAAAGTTTCAGTAGCACATTAGTGCTTAAGTCAGCGCTATTTAGCTTAGGGTAATATTCATGCAAAAACAAGCTCTAGCGATCGCATCTGTTTTATTATCTACCCTGTTGCCGCTCGATGCTTCGGCACAGAAATTTGAGGAGTTTTACATCTTTGGCGATAGTCTCTCAGACGTTGGTAACAGATTTGAAAGCTCTCAAGGTCTCTTCCCTCCTAGCCCTCCCTATTTTGAGGGACGTTTTACTAACGGCTTGGTCTGGGTGGAAGTTCTCGGATTAGAGTTAGGAATTGATAACAATCCAGCTAATAACTTTGCCCTTGGTGGTGCAACCTCAGAGGACGTGCTGGAGCAGGTTATTGAGTTGACCACCACAAGGCAACCACTCGATTCCAATGGTCTTTATACTGTTTGGGGCGGCGCCAACGACTACCTCGACGTAGCTCCAGGCACAAACCCAACAGATATAGACACGACAACCACGGTCAACACCCTATCTAATGCGGTGACAACGCTGATTGCAAACGGTGCTGAAACGATTATAGTAGTCAACCTGCCAGATTTGGGAAGGACGCCTCTAAGATTAACCTCTCCCTTTCCTCCCGACGCCATCACCGCCGCAGTCAATCAATACAACCGCAACTTAAATGCAGCTATGCAAATGTTAGCTCAAAACCGTGAAGTTCAGATCATACCGCTCGATGTCAATGCTCTGGTTAATGAAGTTCTCGCCGAGCCAGCCAGATACGGCATAACAAACGTGACCGAACCTTGCTTAAATGATGCAACAGATACGGTTTGTCCCAACCCCGACGAGTATTTTTTTTGGGATGAAATTCATCCGACTGCTGCCGTTCATGAGCTGCTTGGAGAAGCGGCTTTGGCAGTGCTGATTAGTCCTCAAACAGTTATCCCCCAAGCCGACATTGCCTTAAGCGTTGCTCGCAGGCAGACTCAAACGATTGACGCTCGGTTGCGGTCCCTGCGAGGTGTCCGCGAAACTCCCCCCGAACAACGGGTCGGTGCCTTCGTGAACGGTGACATCAACTTCGGCGATAAAGATACCAGCAATAGCGAACCGGGTTATGATTTGACAACAACAGGCATTACTGCTGGCATTGACTATCGCGTCACGGGCGACCTAGCGATGGGAGTTGCTGTCGGTCACCTCAGCAATGACACCGAACTTGATGATGACCTTGGCGAGGTTGAAGTTGATGGTTATGCCGTTTCTATCTATGGCAACTATGTTCGGGGTAACTTTTATACGGATGCCGTTGTCAGTTATGGTTGGAATGACTATGAGATAACCCGCCAAATCGAATTCGACAACCGCAGGGCTACTGCTGACACGGACGGGAACCAGCTATCGGTCAAAGTGAACGGTGGTTACAATACCAGATTGGGCAACTTTTCTTATGGACCAACCCTAGGAGTTGGCTATGATCGCGTCGAAATTGATGATTACACTGAGGAAGGTGCTCTTAGCCTCAACATGAAAGTCCAAGACCAAGAAGTGGAATCGCTGGTTCTCAGTGCGGGCGTTCAGGCGGCTTATGTGTTCAAAGCTGGCAACACTACAGTGACACCCAATATCCGGGCAAGTTACGAACACCAGTTCGCCAACGACAGCCGCGAAATCGAGACGGAACTCCTCACCCAACCCGGCATCCCGATGCGGGCGACTACAGACGACCCCGATCGCGATTACGTCAGATTAGGGGCTGGAGTGGACGTGCAGTTTTCCCAGAATTTTTCCAGCGCGATCGATTACGAAACTGTCGTCGGGCGCGAAGACTACACCGACCATAGGGTTAGAGCACAACTGCGCTACCAATTCTAAACAACACCTAAACAACACAGATGTTTTATAATTGCCAATCTGAGGTCAAGCACTCAAGAATAGTGAAAAAGGCTCTCTATTTCTAGGGAGCCTTTCTGATTGTAAGTGGTCGAACATAAATAAACGGTACTGTATCAAGACATTAAAAATGCTTGTCACCTTTACCTCAAGAGAGGCTGGGTGATGTTTACAAAACTTTATACAGCACCCAAAAGTTTTGTCCGACTACTTAGGGATACGGCAGTTCCGTTTCCCTACGACTGAAATTACTATCCTTAAAGCGCCTTAGCCTTAGCCACGATATTATCTACCGTGTAGCCAAACTTCTCTAAAGCAACCTCACCGGGAGCCGATACGCCAAAGTGATCAATACTAATCGTGTCACCTTCAGCGCCAACATAGCGACACCAGCCAAAGCTAGAACCCGCTTCCACTGCTAGGCGCTTGGTTACGGCTTTCGGTAGTACAGATTCCCGATAGCTTTCATCCTGTTCCTCAAACAGTTCCCAGCTTGGCATCGAAACCACGCGGACTTTCTTGCCTTCACCCCGGAGTTTTTCCGCCGCATCAACACAGATGTGAACTTCGGAACCTGTGCCAATTAAGATGATGTCGGGTGTGCCATCGCTATCAGATAGGATGTAAGCACCTTGGGCGACAGCATCAATCGAACTTCCGTCTAGGTTAGGTAGCCCTTGCCGGGACAATGCTAACAGACTCGGTGTTGACATTCCATTGGCAGGTTTTGCCTTCTCAATGGCTATCTTGTATGCACCAGAGGTTTCATTGCCATCCGCCGGACGAAGTACGATTAAGTTGGGAATCGCTCGCAGGGTGGGAATATGCTCAATCGGTTGGTGCGTCGGACCATCTTCCCCTAATGCTACAGAATCATGGGTCATTACCCAGATTACCCCGGCATGGGATAGGGCAGACAGGCGAATCGCTCCCCGCATGTAGTCGGTGAAGACTAAGAAGGTGGCACCGTAGGGAATCAACCCAGACTTATGCAGGGCAATCCCATTACAAATCGCTCCCATGCCATGTTCGCGAACCCCAAAGCGGAGGTTGCGGTTTTCATAAGCGCCTTTTTGGAAATCCTTTGAGGATTTGAGTAAGGTTTTGTTGGAAGGGGCTAAGTCAGCCGAACCGCCAATCAGTTCCGGTAATACCCCAGCCATGACGTTGAGGATTGTGCCAGATAGATTCCGAGTGGCATCTTTCTTATCCTCAGGTGTATAGGAAGGTAGGACTTTCTCCCAACCGTCGGGCAGCTTACCACTGACCATCCGTTCTAATAAAGCGGCTTCCTCACCGTATTCAGCTTTATAACGGGTGAAGAGTTTGTTCCATTCTTCTTCATATTGGGCACCGCGATCAACTGCTTTGCGGAAATGCTTCAGGGCGTCTTCGGGTACCTCGAAGGCGGGATAATTCCAACCCATATGGTCACGAGTGGCTTGTACTTCATCAGCACCTAAGGCTGCACCGTGTACGTCATGGGTATTGGCTTTATTGGGAGAGCCGAAACCAATGGTTGTGGTGACTTTAATTAAGGAAGGCTTATCGGTTACCGCTTTAGCCGCTTCAATTGCCTTATGAATCGCGTCCAAGTTGGTGTTACCATCGGGAACATGCTGGACGTGCCAACCATAGGCTTCAAAGCGCTTGCCCACATCTTCCGTAAAGGCAAGGTCGGTGGAACCGTCAATGGAGATATGGTTATCATCGTAAAGGGCAATCAGTTTGCCTAGTCCCAGGTGTCCTGCCAGAGAACAGGCTTCTCCTGAGACACCCTCCATATTGCAACCATCACCTAAGATGACGTAGGTGTAGTGGTCGATAATTTGGCAATCGGGTTTATTAAACTTGGCGGCTAAATGTGCCTCTGCCATCGCTAAACCGACACCATTGGCAATCCCTTGTCCTAATGGTCCGGTGGTAACTTCTACCCCTTCAGTCATGAAGTTTTCCGGGTGACCAGGAGTTTTGGAGTCCAACTGGCGGAACTGCTTGATATCATCGAGGCTGACGCTATCGTAACCTGTTAGATAGAGCAAGGCATACTGTAACATACAGCCATGACCCGCAGACAAAACAAAGCGATCGCGGTTTAACCAGTAGGGATTTTTCGGGTTGTACCGCATCAGGCGATCCCACAGCACAAACGCCATCGGTGCTGCGCCCATTGGCAATCCGGGATGACCGGAGTTTGCTTTCTCTACGGCGTCTATCGCCAGAAAGCGGATGGAATTAATACAAAGTTCTTCGACAGATTGGGTTGCAACGACCATAGGTGTTATGTAATGACTCCAGGAAACTAGGGTTTAACGCAAAATTACTTCCGTAAAGCAAAGGTTACTCTTTCCCCAAGGATACTCTCATCATCCCATTAGGGGGATCGATGATCAAGAGTCTCTGGTATAAGCTGGACTCAAATTTGAGGATTGGGTTGAATGGGCAGGACAAGTTGTTCTGTATATGTTTACACAGTATAAATGTAGGGGCGCATAGCCATGCGCCCCTACTGGGATAATTTATTCGGTTGAGAACCTAGAACAAATTACAACACTTCGGTGTAATGGAATGTAACTTTCTCGCCAAATCGGTCAAAACGTCCATCAATTGTCGCTTCTGCGGTCGCCCGAATTGGGTCAGAGACAGCACCATCAAAGGTGGACTTGTAGCCGACATAGACTGAGGAACCGAAGACAATTGAGGTATTAAATAGCTCTGTTGACGGATCGCGGTCAGTAAGCAGCGTTTCGTTGGAGTCGAGTATACCATTGGGATTGCTGTCAATCCAGAACTGGTTACTGTAGCCCAATTCTGTGGGTAGCCAGCTCTTCTTATTACCCTTGCTCCCTTCGACTTGTTCCTCGTAACCCATATTCAAGGAATCAACCTTGACATCAACCGGATCACCGCTAGCATTGACAATGCGGAAGTTACCAGAGAGCATATCACCATTACGGATTCCGGTGAGGGAATCAATCTCGATACTGCGCTGATTCTTCTGGAAAACATCGACTACAGCATCGTCATCGTCAGAGGCTTGATTGCCTTCATCATCCGTACCGTTGGCGATGATGGTATTTGTGGGATCTTCCCAAGGATTTAATTCACCGGGTGCATAGGATGTCGTATAGTCGAAGGTGAAGGCTTCACCAGGGTTGAGGACGATATCCCCTGTATTCCCTGCGGCTTGCCAATCGGCTAAAGCATCAGTAATCCGATCAACGGTTTGCACTTCAGTGGTTTGCTGGATACCATCGCCGTTATTGTCTATCCAGAGCGTGTCTGGTAGGGACGTAATTGTGACTGGGTCGTAGTCAGCGCTATTGGGGTCACTGTTATTGGTGATGGTTACCGTGTAGGTGACATCAGCACCCACATCCTCGCGGATACTTGTCGTGCTAGCCGTCTTGATCACACTAATTTCTGGGAGAGCATCGCCGTAGTAGTTGGCATCATCGCTGTCGGTTAGAGGAGCCTGGTTACCCAGATCATCGGTGTAGGTAGCATTGACAGTAGCCGTGTTGGTGTGAGGTCCGGCTTCCCAGGTGGCGCCGTTGAAGGTGTACACAAATTCGTCAGCACCGCCTGCAACACCATCATTGGCGGCGAGGTCAAAGGGTGCGAGATTCAGAGCAAAGTCGCTATCGGATAGGGTGACTCCAGTCAAAGCCACATTACCCGTGTTCTGGACTACGAACTTGAAGATGGGATCACCGTTACCTTCGGTTAGTAAAGGACCGGTTGGGTTATCTGCATCAACAAAGGTGTTACCACCATCAACGGAGACGTATTTCTCTACGTCAATGCTGGGGTCAGCACCGAAGTAGTTACTGGGGTCATCATCCGTAACGTTCTCCGTATTCCCTAAATCATCGGTGTAATTTCCTGTAACTGTTCCCAAGTTGCTGTAATCACCAGCTTGAGCAGTTCCATTGCCTTGGTAAGTCCAGGTTTCACCCACATCTAAGATGCTGTCGCTGTCAGTATCACCACTGACATAGGTGGGAGTAAAGTCGTCAGACGTATCATTTACTGTGCCATTATCATCCATGACACTGACATTGGAGATGCCAACATTTCCGGCATTGCTAACGCTGTATGTCCAGTTAACATTTGTGCCTGCTAGAATTTCTTGACCATCTGCACCATTGGTGACTTTATCGATGGCAATGGCGGGATTAGCACCGAAGTAGTGCGCCTCATCCATGTCACTGACGGTTGTTTGACCATCAGTTCCTGAAGTCGTTGCTGTGTTGGCGTGCTGACCAGATTGCCAGGTGGCGCTATTGAAGATAACTTCTGTGGATGCACCGGCGGCTAATGTGCCAATGTCGTATTGATTATTACCACTGGTTAAGTCTCCAGTGAGTCCATCTAAGCTGAAGTCGCTATCGGTTAAGTTAACGTTGGTTAGTGCAACGTCACCCGTATTCGTGACGACAAATTTGAAGAGGGGATTTGTGCCATCTAGGACTTCAGATCCGGTGACACTATCGGCATCTTCCCAGGTTACACCGCCATCAACGGAGACGTATTTCTCTACGTCAATTGCGGGGTTTGCCGGACCTCCATTATCGGTGATATCGCCAATAACTCCGCCTGTTTTGGCACTCTCTTGACCACCATCTGTGGACTGGAGACGTACATACCACTCCGTATTTTCGAGCAGGGTTTCATCAAGATCCTGAGTGGAACTGCTAATCACGAAACTGGCAGTTTGGACGATTCCTTCTCCCGATCCTTGTTCGCTAAACTTGATGCCAATATCAAAGGGTTCTGCGCCATCAACTTGAAAGCCGGGATCTAAGTTGTTACCACCGGTAACAAGATTGCTATTATCTGTTACTTTTTCTTCACCGATAACAGACGTTGGGGCAAACGTGCTGAGAGACTGAGTATTACTCTGTTCCGAGCGTTGGATGTTTAAGATCTGTAAGTTTAAAGCATCAGGGTTGTAAATGCTATTGATATCAAACGCTACACCGAGCAGATCATCTGTACCAGAATTAGAGCTGGGATCTAAGCTGAGTGTAACTTTAAGATCGTTAAAACCATCGTTATCAAAGTCTTGACCATATTCAATTGTGACATTGATGAGCTCGTTCGATGCACCAAGTTGTGTTGTGAATTGAGTTGTAAAGATTCCCATTGACGCTTCTTCTCCGTTAGTCTGTGAATAATGTCGTGACGAACTGACTGACTTCGCTAGTCTTGCGAAAGCCAGGTTATTTGGAAAATGGTCAAGGTTTATACATTCCGAGATCTATGAGTTGTGATAAGATAGATCTCAAGAAAAGATACAAAGCCCCTCAATCCAGGTTGGTCAAGGCAAAAAGCCAACCTGTACTGAATAGTACATACAAACTAATGTTGGGTTTAAAGGTGTCTATTTCTTTAGCTTTATGTTCAGCAGGTTTCTCAGAATCGGCTAATCCTGAGATATTCTGCCTTGGCTTTTGCAGTCGTGGAACCTGGTACGTTCTACGGCTGCATTATATTTAGCAAGTTTCTCATAATCGGCTAATCCTTTGCAGTCGTGGAACCTGGTACGTTCTACGGCTGCATTCTTTGGGCTAAAGACAATGGACGACAACCAGATAAGCTGGATTTGTAAACTTTTGTTAATCTTCCTCAATTTATCTTAAACCGAAATCCATTTTTTTAGCAACCTTTTTTAGATTAAATCTTTTTAACTTGATTGTTTCTAGTGTCCCCTAGATTTTACCTACGACTTTTTAATTCAGTTTGCTATGCTCATTTGCTTTTGTCTTGCCGATTGCCCTGGGAAACTAATGATAAAGGCAGTCACTCCAGTTTGTCGTCAATCAGTTTTACAAGAGTGGTAAAATCGCAATCCTTTCTAGATAAGCGTTTCAGCCTCATTGTTCTCAAACATCATTTAGACGGGCGATAGCGCTCATGAGTTTTTCTCTGACTTACCTAACATATTGAACCTTAAAGGTGAAAATATGGTGAAGATTGGAAAATTCTTTTCGGATTTGAATTGAGCCAATTTTCCATACCCATTCTGTTAGCTACAGCCGATAAAAAGACTATAGCCATACTCAGTTGTTGTGCGTTTTATCAGCACGTTATAGCTATGGATACCCTCTCTATTGCCCGTTGTCAATGACTACAGACGATAGAACAAAGCCCCAACGCTCTAAATGTTGTTACCTGGAAAGGAAAGTGATAGAAATAATACCCAAATGATACGACTAAGGAAACACGGCTTGGAATAGTGTATTACGACTGTCTTTCACGCAGAGACGATGCATGGACAGTTCGGTATCAAGTGTTTTGGTATCACATATAGGAAGACAAATTATTACCTAGCACGCTGAGGTCGAGAAAGGTTCAGTGCAGAAAGAAGAGAGATGAAAAACCGCTGTCCGGTTTTTTGATGGCTTTGAGGGCTTGCGCGTTTTGATTAATGGGGTTGCACCAGTTTTCCATGTCGCTACTTCTCCCTGAGGTTGACAGTTGTGCCACAACCCTCTTGGGATAGAGATTTGTGATTGGTAAACATTAGTATATATCTAAAGGAGGCGATCGCACAATATATTTTTCGAGAACTGAAGAACTATGGGGGAGAGGGGGATGTGGCGAAGATCGCTGATAGGAGGGAGATAGAGGGAGAAGGATATGGGGGAGTAGGGGTTTGCTCATTCCCGAATCACCCTACGCGATCGCGTAGGGTGATTGCCGATGCTGTTGTGGTGCCAAAGGCAATGGCAGGGAGTAAAAACCCTGAAGGGGCACGGCAGTGCCGTACCCCTTCGGAACCTATCCAATTTAATGGAGGCGTTGATACCAAGTTGCAGTCTAAGGTAGAATCTGTCATGCTGAGCAAAACCCTTCACGACCTTCGAGGGCAGGCTCCGTGAAACGGAGTGACGCGAAGCATCTGCCCAGATTCTTCGCTTCGCTCAGAATGACATGATAGAACGCAACTTGGTATGAAATCGCGATCGCTTTATCGCGAAGACAGCGCCACTGAGATCCTTAAGCTGATCTGTACTTCTTGAACACCAAGGTGACATTATGACCGCCAAAGCCAAAGGAATTTGATAGCGCCACATCAACTACCTGCTGACGGCTTTGATTCGGCACATAATCTAGATCGCAGTCTGGATCAGGATTTTCTAGATTAATCGTCGGCGGAATTTGGTCATGGGTTACCGCCAAGACTGATGCCACGGATTCGATGCCCCCAGAACCTCCTAACAGATGACCTGTCATGGATTTGGTGGAACTCACGGCAATCTTGTAGGCATGATCGCCCAAAGCTTTTTTAATCGCCGTCGTTTCTGTGGGATCGTTAACGGGTGTACTTGTCCCGTGGGCATTAATATAGCTAACGGCTTCTGGCGGCAATCCAGCATCCTTGAGTGCCAACTGCATTGCCCGGATTGCCCCTTCCCCACCGGGCACGGGTGAGGTCATGTGATAGGCATCACAGGTCATGCCATAGCCGACCATTTCGGCATAAATATGGGCACCCCGACTGAGGGCATGTTCCAATTCTTCCAACAGTAGGATACCCGCACCTTCACCCATAACAAAGCCGTCGCGATCGCGATCAAAGGGACGACAGGCATGTTCGGGGTCATCATTGCGGGTAGACAGGGCTTTTGCCGAGGCAAATCCCGCCACGGATAAAGGTGTCACGGCGGCTTCCGTTCCCCCACAAATCATCGCTTGGGCATAACCCCGTTGAATCAAACGAAAGGCATCTCCCACCCCATGGGCGCCAGAAGCACAGGCACTGACAGTAGAGGTATTGGGTCCTTTTGCCCCCGTATGAATTGCCGTGAGTCCGGCTGCCATATTGGCAATCATCATCGGAATCATAAACGGGCTACAGCGATCGGGACCACGAGTCAAGTAGACCTCTTGTTGGTCTTCCAGGACTTTGAGCCCGCCAACCCCGGTGCCAATGACAACACCCACCTGTTCTGCGTTCAATTCATTAATGACAAACTTCGCATCTGCGATCGCTTGTTTGCTAGCCGCGACTCCAAATTGGGCAAAGCGATCCATTCGCTTGGCTTCTTTGCGATCCATATAGTCATGGGGATTAAATCCCTTGACTTCGCCAGCAATACGACAGGCATGGCGGGAGGGGTCAAATCGGGTAATTGTACTAATCCCATTACGCCCACTCAAGAGTCCATCCCAATACTCTGCCACAGTATTACCGATGGGAGTGATCGCGCCCAATCCTGTAACAACAACGCGCTTGAGTTCAATGTTTGTCATGATGCCAATAAAACCGGGCAACTGCCCGAGAACGCAGAACTTCTTCTAAGAAGACAACCGCTAACTAGGCGGCTGCTTCTGATTTTGAGCTGATATAGTCTACAGCCGCTTGGACTGTGGCAATATTTTCGGCGGCTTCGTCTGGAATCTCGATATCGAACTCTTCCTCTAAAGCCATAACCAATTCCACCACGTCCAGGGAGTCGGCGTTTAGGTCATTGGCAAAGTTAGCTTGAGGGGTTACGTCACCGGGTTCAACTTCCAGTTGTTCCGCAACTATTTTTTTGACTCTATCGAAAATTTCTTGGTTCATCTACTCTATACCTCAACCGAGTTGCTAGAACGTGATCAATTGGTTCGTTTGCATTTTCTCATCTTATCCGAAAGGGGGATCATCAAACCCATCGGTAGCCGCTTCTCCAACTGGCATCCAGTTGGGCTACTCATCATATCATGTTCATGGTACTCCTACTCCTAAGAGCCAACTATAGGATACTTCTGCTCCTTTGAGCCAGCTATGTAGCCATCAACAATCACCAATCAACAAGCTGATCATGTTAACCGCGCTTACGGTCATTCCCTTACGGACAGTTGGTTTGATTCTGGGGAAGCTCGCGATCGCTTCCCTAGCAGCTTGTCTGCTCTACATCTTCTTATTTTATGGGCTACGCTCCATTTTTCGGAAGTTTGAGAGCGATATTGCCCTAGTCACCCTGAATGTCTCCGCTTATCCCATTCTGACGATTTTCATTCTGGTCAGTTTGAAGGTTGCCTTTGGGGATTTAGCTGCTGGAGATACCCCAAGCTGGTTTGAACGTCTGCTGACGGCGAGTATTATTGTGGCAGTCAGTTATGGGTTAATCCAGTTATTCATTCAAGTTTTCATCTACTACCTCAAAGATTATGCCCGACAAACTGAAGCCATGTGGGATAATGTCCTGTTCCCTCTCTTAGAAGGCGTTGTCCCGTTTGTGATTTTTATACTGGGTAGTGTTTTCGTTCTGCAATCCTTTGGCGTTGATTTAACCGGAATTTGGGTCACATTAGGGGGGGCGACGTTTATTATCGGGTTTGCGGTTAAAGATATTTTAGCTAATTTTTTTAGTGGTATTGTTCTGCTGATTGATACACCCTTTCAATTTGGTGACATTATTGAACTGGAAAATGGTTCAATTGGAATGCTGCGGAAAATTGGCGTGCGGGTGACTCAAGTCTATATGTTTGATGACCGATGTGAAGTCTATATTCCCAATAGTGTTTTACAAGGTCAGTCCATTACGAATTTAAGTCGTCCGATTCCTCACTATTTCTATGCCTTGCCTGTAGAAGTCCCACCGGAATGCGATCTCGAGCAGATTCAGCAACTCATGCTGGAAATTGTTTTCGCTCATCCGGATACATTGGGAGATATTGAAAAAAAATTGGCTTATATCGATCAATTCTATAACCCCTCTAATTCAGACACTCATTTTTCCTACAAAAAGAACATGAGTCGTCAACGGTTGATTCTAGAAAATGAGGTAAACATCAAGCTAGAAGATATTGAGCAAGCGTTAGAAGCGCTGATGGTCATGATTCAATTTGCTGAAAAAGGGGGATTAGATGGCGAAGAGATTGAAACTATTCAACAGGAATATGAGGAGATATTGCACCAAATTGGGTTAGAAGTTTTCAGGGAACGACAAAATAAACGAATTCTCTTTAAATTACAGGAGAACGAATCTCCCGACACTTTAATTGGTTTAGTTAGGGAATGGTATCGCCTATGGTTAAGAGATTCCAATTTACGCGATGAAGATCAATATATCCTGCCTGATGAATGGGAACGAAAAATTGAACTTTTAAAACGACGGTTTCAACGAGTTTTCCAGAAAATCAGTAATCCTCATCGTGAAGAAACCCGGTTGGACGATTATGTCATGGATCTAGTTAAATGGTTACGAGAGCGATTTAAACAAGCCAGAAGCCAACGACAAGAACCTAAAATTAGGATGAAGGGAACATCCCAATATGAGGGGTTTACCTTGATTAAATTCACGATTGAATTCTATATCGATAATGCCAAATTGGAAGACTTTAGACGAGGTAATCGCGTGAGTAGCGAAATTTATCAAGAAGTGATGCGACATATTAAAGATGCTTACCCCAAGGTTAAACCCTGAAAAGAGATAAGGTGGACGGTAAGTAGGTGGACACAATTAAAGTTAACGGTTGAGATCGTCATTTGTCATTCGTCATTCGTAAGGGTTTGAGAGCTTTATCAACAAAAGAAGAGAGGGCAACCCGACCAAATTGAGTGGACTACCGTTGTTAATTGATACCAGCGGTTCTGCCCCTAATTTTTGGTTCTGGGTGTACCATTGGCGGCAACAACCTCGTCTCTAGAATTTTCCAGCAATCCGGTTAATAGAGAGGCGGGATGCTGTTTATGGGGCCAAGCAAAGGCGTGGCGAAAGGCGGCATCTTGACAGGCTTGCATTTGTTCAAAATCAATCACATCTTGGGTTAATAAGTTTTCGTACTCAAAGGGTAACCGCACATTATTTAATCCCGCGTTATCGGTACAAATGGCAATATCAACCCCCGCATCAAAACAGGAATCAAAGACCACTTTCAGTTGATGAATATCATCGAGTGTTCCTGTTTTCAAGTAGGTTGTGGGACATATTTCTAAACATTGCTGTCGCTGGGCAACTTCTTTTAACAACTCTGGATATTTTAAGGGAATATGAATGCCATGACCAATTCTCATTAAATATGGCAAAAGTTCTGGATAACAACCGTCGGTGGTTTCGTAGAGATGACCCGTTGTATTAAGACCGAGCGATCGCGCATACTGATAGAGTCCCACAAATTCCTCTAATCGTTCACCATAATGAGCATCTCCTCCCGCTAAATCCACCCCACATACATAGTCCTTCCTTTGGGCGGCTAGATCAACAATTGCCTTATTCACCGCATAGGGAAGCCGTGAATGCATACAGAGAATTTGACTCGTCACCATCGGATAATCATTTACCTGACTGGCTTTTCCGACAATCTCCACAATCTGCGCCATCTGATCAATCCGTTCCGATTGACTTAACTGTTCCGGCGTGCGTAAATAAGGCGTATAGCGAAGTTCTAAATAGGCTAAATTCTCAAAGATATACGCGCCGCGAATTAAGCGATAGATAAAATAGGGTAAGCTTGGCGCTGTTTGTACATGTTCCACCAACGTGTGCAGTTCCAAATACTCATCCAACGTATTGCGCGATCGCGTGTAAAATTCCTCAAACTCCTCATAGTCAGCAAATTTCTGGGTTAACGGATCACTTTGGCGTTGAAAATATCGCCAGAGAATCCGAGGAACCACTGAACCCCCCAGATGACGGTGTAACTCAGCGTATAATGGCATACAATCTCCTGGTAACTGTGTCGTTTTCAGTCTTGGCTAGACAGCAATGTCACCACGACTTAGATCAACTCTAGCTCTTGTAAAAAAACTTTGCAGAAACAGTTTGTCTGTCAAGCCCGCTTAGGGGCTTGTCACCCCTTCAGCCCACCCTCTATAAATGCAACAACTCAATGATGGCAAATGACATAAACGAATGACAAATAACCATTAACTTCTCGGACGCCCCAGGGTAGTAATATAAAGAACCGCCTCATCAGGAGGAATCCCTAAAACTTCATTCACTTGATCATCAAAGAACCCACCGATACCACTTACACCCAATTGTAAATAAATCGCCGCTAAATTGAGCCGTTGTCCCAGGTGTCCCGCATCCAGATGCAGGTAACGATAAGCGCGATCGCCATACTTCGCCACAGCTTCCTTCAAGTCGGCTGTGTGAAAGAGAACCACACTCGCATCCCGCCCTAACTCTTGTCCCAAGCACAAATAGTGTAATTCCCGGCGGAAGTTCTTAAAGCGAATTTGCCTTAATTCTTGGGCTTTCGGCGCGTAATAATAGCAGCCTTCGTCTAAACCTGTTACCCCAGAACTTGCCACAAAGGTTTCAATTAAGCTAAGATCAAAATAATCAGGATAAGTCTCAAATCCTTGCTGGCTGTAGTGTTGCGGTTGGTAGGTAAAATCAAGCAGCAATTTAAGTTCATCTAAGGTTAGGGTTGCACCATTATAAGCGCGAGTTGAGCGCCGTTGGAGAATCGTATTTTCCAAAGCTTGAGGCGCATATCCTTCCCTGGTAATCCTTCCCCATTGAATCGGTGGTGTAGCGGTGGAGACTTTGGTGCAGAAGGGAAAATTATACTTGTCTTCACCTAAGTTTTCCGACTCTGAGTCATCGGATGATGGCGATTCGATTTTTTCCTTATCCGTCGGTTCAATTTGCGTTGCTTGGTGTAGGTAAGCCAGCAACTCCCCATCAGGAAGTTTGGGATAGTCAAACTGTGTCGCTGACGGTAAGACAATAAACTACTCAGGCTTGCCTAACGGCTGAAGCCTGAGTTTTCAGTAGCCCTGAAGTCATCAAACAAGTTAAGCTGAACGTATCTCTGTGTTCTGTTTAACTTGCACGATAACCCCGTGCCTCCAGGCTGGTTTATAGAC
>NZ_JAVJRX010000145.1:0-158437 GCF_040219735.1 Coleofasciculus sp. G1-WW12-02
AGTGCCTAAAGGAGACGGGCAAGAAAAAGCTTCGAGAGCGGGTACATAAATGCCAGTATTGCGGGTATACCCAAGACCGCGATATAGCCGCTGCTCAAGTAGTCGAGATTAGAGGACTCGTTGCCGTGGGACACACGGTGGGTAGAGACGCGCCATGGCGCGTCTCTACTGAGGGTAAAGGTTCCGTCCACCGAAGACGTTAAACTCTGCCTCCCTGTGACGGAAGAATCCCCCGCGTTTTAACCGGGGGAGTGTCAATATAGATAAAGTATTCCATGTTAGAGGATAAAGAGTTCTGACAAGTTGTGCTACTAAATAGACAGAAACGGGTGATTTACCATTAGCTTTTAATCTTTCGCCATTTCCTACAGGAAACGGAATTCAATCAAACTATCCCTGATTTACTTTGTTTCGACAGCAGCTTGAACTTGGTGTCCCCCAATCAAGGGAGCCAGGGCGCATCGCTATGCGCCCCTACCCTCAATCGGCTCACAGCCAAACAACATGGAGTATTCAATCCCTTGAATAAGCGAGTAAATCTGCTGGATTACTGAAGGACTGACAATGCCAGATTTGTTACCAGTACTATTGTATATTCCCCACGGTCATTGCTACTTATGGCAAACGAATTTAGTCTCCCTACATGTTATTTCTGACGCCTTAATCGCCCTGGCTTATTTTTCAATTCCGATTACTCTGGTTTACTTTGTTAACCAGCGACAGGATATTCCGTTTCCCAAAGTATTTTTCTTATTTGGTGCTTTTATTATTGCCTGTGGGATGACTCATCTCATGGGAGTCTGGACACTTTGGTTTCCACATTATTGGATCTCGGGGTTGATTAAAGCGTTTACGGCTCTGGTTTCCTGTTACACAGCGTTAGTCCTGATTCCGCTGATTCCCCAAGCCTTAGCGCTACCTAGCCCTGCTCAACTCCAAGCCGCAAATCAGGCGCTGGAAATTGAAATCCATGATCGCAAGCAAGCAGAAGCGGCGGTGCGTACCCTAAATGCTCAACTTGAGGAGCGGGTGAATGAGCGCACTCAGGAATTGACACAGGTAAATGAGAAATTAGAACGGGAAATTAAAGAACGTATTCAAGTCGCCGAAGCCCTGTTTGAAGCCGAAGAAAAATATCGCAGTATCTTTGAAAACGCGGGTTGGGGTATCTTCCAAACTACCCCCGATGGATGTTATCTTAGCGCTAACCCGGCTTTAGCTCGGATTTATGGCTATACCTCCCCCTCCGCCCTGATTAGCCGACTCACCGATTGTGAACATCAACTCTACGTCGATCAAAACCAACGCGCTGAATTTAAACGCCTGATTCATCAACAGGGTGCTGTATCCAGTTTCGAGTCTCAAGTGTATCGCCAAGACGGGAGTATTATCTGGATTAGTGAAAATACTCGTGCGGTGCGGGATGGGAATGGTGTGCTGCTGTACTATGAAGGTTCCGTCGAAGACATTAGCGCACGCAAGCAAGCCGCCGAACAGTTACAAGCCAGTGAGCAAAAGCTGCGTCAAATCATTGACCTTGTCCCTCACTTTATTTTCGCCAAAAATCTAGATGGACAGTTTATCTTAGTTAATCAAGCGATCGCAGATGCTTATGGGACGACGGTAGAACACCTGCTCAACCAGAAAGACGAGGACTTTATTCAATCCCCCGAACAACTGCGCCGCATTCGGGAAGAAGAACAGCAAATTATCCAACATGGACAACCCAAACACATCCCAGAGGAAAGGGTTACCGATGCTCAGGGTAACATTCGCATCGTGCAAACCACCCGCATTCCCTTCTATGTCACCGGCTCAGCAACGCCGGCAATTTTAGGCATTGCCATTGATATTACCCAACGCAAGCACATTGAGCAAGAACTGCGAGAAAATGCGGCGACAATTCGCGCCTTATACGAAGTCACAACTGCACAAAATTCTAACTTCGAGCAAAAGCTACAAAACTTACTGGCAATGGGACGCCGCCAGTTTAATCTGGATGTAGGTATCCTCTCTCATGTAGAAAACATTGACACCGAAAATGGGCGTTATGAAATCATCGCCGCCCAAATGCCCAATAATTTGAAATTTACAGGGGTAACTCTTGAGCTAAAACAAACCTACTGCGCCGAAATCTTACACGCCAAAAAGCCCCTGTGTATCCTCTCGGCTAGCACCAGCCAATGGAACAATCACCCCGGTTACAAGATTTTCCAAGTTGAAGCCTATATTGGTGTCCCGGTGGTTGTCGCTGATCAACTTTATGGTACGCTCTGCTTCGCTAGTCTCACATCCCGACAAAAGCCATTCAAGGACATAGAAATTGAACTTTTAAGACTCATGGCGCAGTGGATTGGTGGAGAAATTGAGCGTCAGCAAGCCTCACAAGAATTGGCACAAGCTCGCGACGCAGCTTTAGCCGCGACTCGTGCCAAAAGTGAGTTCCTCGCCACCATGAGTCATGAAATTCGCACGCCGATGAATGGGGTGATTGGGATGACTGGGCTGCTGTTGGATACGCCGTTAACCCATCAGCAGCAGGAATTTGTCACCACAATTCGCAATAGTGGCGATAGCTTACTCACCATTATTAATGATATTCTCGACTTCTCCAAAATTGAATCCGGCAAACTGGAGTTGGAAAAAGCCTCCTTTGATCTGCAAGTTTGTGTTGAAAATTGTCTGGATCTATTAGCAGCTAAAGCCAGTGATAAGAACCTCGAACTAGCCTATCAAATCACGCCCCAAACCCCCAGAATGGTTGTCGGCGATGTGACCCGCTTACGGCAAATTCTGGTTAACCTCTTAAGTAATGCGGTTAAATTTACCCAATCGGGGGAAGTGATTGTTTCACTCAGCGCCGAGAAACTCGACTATGAGCAATGGGAGCATCGGGAAACAAAGACTAGCACTGATTCTCCAACCCTATCCATTAAACCCTCAGCAGCTACCCCCCATTACCGGATTCAATTTGCCGTTAAGGATACCGGAATTGGCATTCCCCCAGAACGATTAAACCGTTTATTCCAACCCTTCAGTCAAGTAGACTCCTCAACCACCCGTAAGTACGGTGGCACAGGGTTGGGACTCGCCATCTGTAAGCAATTATGTGAAATGATGGGCGGCACAATGTGGGTAGAAAGTCAAGATGGAGTGGGTTCAACCTTTTACTTCACCGTTGTGGTTCCGGCTGAACCTAGCACCCAAGTTAATAGTAATCAGGTTTGTCAGTTGGAACTTGACGGTCAACGCCTGCTGATTGTGGATGATAACGAGACGAATCGCAAGATTTTAATGCGACAAGCTCAAGCTTGGGGGATGGAATGCTATGCGGCGCAATCGGGTATTCAAGCCTTAGACTGGCTGCATCAGGGGGAACGGTTTGACCTTGCCATTTTAGACATGCAGATGCCGGAGATGGATGGGGTGACATTGGCTTTGAAAATTCGTAAACTTCCCGGTTGTCAAAGCCTACCTCTGGTGATGCTGTCGTCTCTGGGTGAGTTGCAAGTCGAGGAACCGGATATGAAGCAGAAGTTTGCTGGGTTTCTGACTAAACCGATTAAACAGTCTCAACTGTGTGATGTGCTGATGCAAGCAATGGCAGGGGTACCGATTAAGGTGAAAGTCCACAGCGTCAAAACGTTAGACATTGACGCCAAGATGGGTGAACGTTTACCCCTACGGATTTTACTGGCAGAAGATAATCAGGTGAATCAGCAGGTGGCGTTGCATCTGCTGCAACGGATGGGGTATCGAGCCGATGTGGCGGGGAATGGTTTAGAAGTTCTAGAAGCGCTACGGCGTCAGCCTTATGATGTGGTATTTATGGACGTTCAGATGCCAGAAATGGATGGGTTAGAAGCATCCCGTCGTATTTGTCAAGAGTGGTTGGATTTAAATGGGGATACTCACTCGAAACGTCCTCGAATAATTGCCATGACTGCGAATGCCATGGTAGGCGATCGCGAAATGTGCATTGAGGCTGGTATGGATGATTATATCAGCAAACCTATCCGCATCGAGGAATTGGTGGAAGCGTTAAAAAAAGCCTGTAGAGATGTGAAGGTGGAACGTCTGGAAGATCGTAAAGAGATTCCGGTGAAACATCTTAATGATACAACCCCATCGGATAGCGCTAAGGCGGTGGGATTGGATGTGTCAAATAAACCTGTGTTTGATCCCGTAATTTTTCAACAATTACGTGAGATGCTTAATCAAGAGGACGTATTAGCCGAAGTGATTAAGCGTTATCTAGAGGATGCCCCGAAACTCTTACAAAACCTGTCTGATGCCGTCACTCAAGGACAAACCGAACTGCTCCAACGGACAGCTCATACGTTGAAGTCCAGCAGTGCTATGGTAGGAGCCACCCGTCTGGCTCATTTGTGTCAGGAATTAGAAGCCAAGGCGGAGAGTAACACCGTTGAGGTGAAAGCGGCGCTAGTGTCCCAGATTAACGCTGAATATGAACCCGTGACAAGGGTTTTAGAGCAACAAAGTTCTTAGTCAGGGCTTTAGCCCTAGATTCTGTTGGGTTTCCTAAGGTCAACCCAACCTACAACTATTCCACTATTTTGGTATAGTCATTTTATGACCACAGACTTAACTGATCCGACACTTGATCACGCGATCGCGTCTTTAACCACGCCTTCTACCAAACCCCCTGCACCAGAGGCTGTGGTTGAGATGCTGTTAACCGCAGAAAAGACAGCAAAACAGACGAAAGTGCGCCATAGCTACTCTCAGTTGCTGGGAACATGGCGATTGGGATTTATCACCGGAACCAAACGCTCTCGTCAACGTGCTGGTGTTGTTTTGGGTGCGGGACGGTTTTTGCCGAAATGGGTGAAGATTCAGTTATCCTACTTTCAGTCACAAGCCAATCCAGAGCAAGGAACTGTAGCCAATTCTGTGGAACTTGGATCTGTGCAACTGGTTGTCACGGGACCCACTCAGTTTTTTTCCAATACAAATATCCTCGCTTTTGATTTTACCCGCATGAAAGTGTCTTTATTTGGTTTAAGGTTATATGAAGGATATATTCGCGGTGGTCAAGAGCGAGAGGCTTCTTTTTATGATAAACCTTTAAAAGATAAGGCATTTTTTACCTATTTTCTCGTCGAAAACCGTGCGATCGCGGCGAGAGGACGCGGTGGTGGATTGGCACTGTGGACAGCATTGTAGAGGCGGGTTTTACTGATCTAGACTAGAAAACAGTGCTGTCCAATCAATTTTCGCGGGTCTTGTGCCTTTATTGACTAACTCAAACACCTTTCCCTCTGTCACCGGATTATCGATACATTCAACGCAGGCGGCGGCTACGTCAATTCGACTGGTTTCACCTTCTAGAGTATCGCCTGTTCCTACCACGACGCCTAATTTTCCGTTTGTTTTGGCTTTCACTAGCGTGTTTAAATCATAAGAGGTGTAAGGACCATCGATTAGCCGTGCTGGGCGAATAATTGTGTAGGGTAACCCAGAATTAATAATAGCTGACTCCCCCTTTTCTTTGGCATCCAATACACCGAAAGCATTTAGAATATTGAAGGGAGGTTTATCTTTTCGCAAAACACCGCAGGAGGAGATAAACACAAATCGGTTTAAATCTTTGGGTGCAGCATTGACTAAATGACTGACCCCTTGAGCATCAACTTGTTCAGGACTATTTCGAGCGTGAGTGCGGCGATAGTCGGTATCAAGATAAATTTTACCCCATTCAATTAAATTTCCTAGACCCTCCGCCTGATCCATGGTGTCGAAATCCCATTTGCTAGAGGGTAAGGCTGTTGTGCCAGTACAACAAATAATGTGAGTAATATTCTGGGTAGCGGTGGGAAGAGTGGCTGGCTGACGGATATCGCCAATGGCAATTTCCACCCGGTTATTAAACATAGTCCGAGCTTTTTCAGCGCTGCGGGTGAGTACGCGCACGGGAAAACCCTTCTCTAGGAGTTTGGCAACGGTTAATTGTCCAACTCCGCCTGTGGCTCCGGCGACGAGTACCCGTTCTTGAGTTCTGGCTGCTGATGAAGTCATGATGCTTTATCCTCTTTGGGTACTTTACCTTAGAACAGGGGGATAGAGCAATGCGATCGCGGTTGACTTGAGCCAAATATTGTGTAGGCTGGGTTGAGGAACGAAACCCTCCCAAAGCTGATGTGACCAATGACAAATGACCAATGACCAAGCTACCCTAGGGAAGCGGGATTTGACTGATTTGGGTTTCAGTTATGGCAGGACATAGTAAATGGGCAAATATTAAGCGCCAGAAGGCGAGAGTGGATGCGGTGAAGGGAAAAACCTTTGCCAAACTCTCACGAGAAATCATTGTAGCTGCCCGTAGCGGCGTTCCTGACCCGAATGGGAATTTTCGCTTACGCACCGCGATTGAGAAGGCAAAGGCGGCGGGTATTCCTAATGATAATATTGACCGGGCGATCGCGAAAGGGTCGGGTCAATTTGATAGTGGTAGCGACAACCTAGAAGAGATTCGCTATGAAGGGTATGGTCCTGGAGGTGTGGCGATTCTAATTGAAGCCCTTACCGATAATCGTAACCGCACGGCAGCAGATTTGCGATCAGCATTTACGAAGAATGGCGGGAATCTAGGGGAAACGGGTTGCGTTAGCTGGATGTTTGACCAAAAAGGTGTGGTGACAGTAGCGGGTGAGGTTCCTGAGGATCAGTTATTGGAAGCGTCACTAGCTGGCGGTGCCCAAACCTATGAATGGATTGAGGATGAGGAGGAACCGGGGGCGGATGTCGTAACCGAGGTGACGAATCTGGAACATTTGAATCAAACCTTACAGGATCAAGGCTTTACCGTGCGCGATGCGGAGTTACGCTGGATACCGGGAAATAGCGTCGAAATTACTGATCCAGATGTGGCGCGATCGCTCCTAAAATTAATGGATGCCCTCGATGAGTTGGATGATGTGCAAAACGTCACCGCTAATTTTGAAATGGCAGATGATTTGGTGTCGTTGACAATGGCTTGAAATAGATTCTACGGTTAAATGGGGCGCACATCGGTGCGCCCTACATTTCTGGTCGTTTAAGCCTTTTCATCGCTTGGTGAATGCTGGGATTGAACTTTTTTAACGGTGGTATCTGCCATGATTAATCTCCTTATTTGATTATCTGTTTGCTAAGCTGATGTGCATTTAAAAGTGGACATTTTCCGTTCCCTGTTCCTCGTTCCCTTAAATTGCCTTACATATAACGTTCTCTCCCCCAGCTTCCCCAGCTTCCCCAGCTTCCCCAGCTTCCCCAGCTCCCCCAGCTTCCCCAGCTCTTCCTATCTACTACGGAAAGAGCGCAACTCGGTATTAACGGATTTTCTGGGTTTCTTTGTTCTTTAACCCCTCTTTTTGGTGATCCAGACGCAGTTCACCAGATGGGGGTTGACGCAGGGATTCGGGGGTTTGTTGACCCACGGCGCCTTTAGCAACCGTCACTCCCCCATCCACGAGCCATAGTGCTCCGGTGACATAGCTGGCTTGCTCAGAAGCTAGAAACGCACAAACATTGGCAATTTCCTCTGGTGTACCCCGTCGTCCCATTGGCGCCGCCATGATCAGGGTTTCCTCCATCTGAGCGTCCATCGGACCCGTTTCTTTGTGAGTCCAGGCGGTATCAATGGCACCTGGACAGTAACAGTTCGCCCGCACTCCATATTTGGCTTGTTCAACGGCTACCCCTTTGACAAAAGCGTGCATCCAGCCTTTGGTTCCGCCGTAGGGAGAATTTTGTGCTACTCCATTAAATCCGGCTTCTGAGCCAGCACAAACTATGTTACCCCGACTTTTTTGCAAATGAGGTAGGGCGTACTTAGTCATCAGGAATGCCGATCGCAGGTTCATCTTCAGGGTTTGATCAAATGCCTCAATCGGATAGTCTTCAGTTTGGGCAGTTGCCAGAAACACACCTGCATTATTGACCAAAATATCCAGTGTCCTGTATTGGTTAATCGTCGCTTCCACACAGGCTTGAGCTTGATTGGTTTCTGAGACATCCCCTCGATCCGCGATCGCTTCCCCGCCAAAGTCGTTGATGGCTTTTGCCACCTCCTCAACTGGATCATCCGGTAGTCCATTGACAACCACCTTAGCGCCTTCTTTGGCAAATTTATGCGCGATCGCTTCCCCGATACCTGTTCCCGCACCCGTTACTATGGCGACTTTTCCTTCTAGGAGTCTACTCATGATCCAAACCTCTTCCCACGACTATTTCTACTCTGTTCTTGTTTTCAACTCATCTCAAATCAATTTTTTCTACATCTATCTTTGGGATGATTTTGCTTGGGGATAATTGGGAAAGTGGGCAACAGTATAGCAATCTGTGTTAATTAATGCTATAAATTTAACTTTTTGATAACCAATACTGATAAATAAATTTCTATCCATCGGTAGACTATTCACAAAAATTAGAGTAAGCTTATATTTATAAAGATTTGTAAAGCACTCACTCAGATAAGGCAAATGGATCGGCGTACATTACTCAAGTATTTGTCAATCGGCGTAGCTGGAACCTCCTTAACCGCTGCCGTACAGTCTCTCGTATCAGCATCTGGTGGGGGAGGTGCTGCATGGGGTTATACTGGATCACTTGGACCTGATGAATGGGGAAATCTTGATCCCGCCTATGCGGTTTGTGGAACGGGAACACGACAATCCCCAATCGCTCTCACAAATCCGGTTAATGTCAATTTTGCCAATGACTTTAGCATTAACTACAACTCGTTTTCCCCAACCATTAGGGATACTGGTAAGACTATCCAGGTTGACTGTCCTCCTGGTAGTACTCTGACCTTGGATGGTAAAACATTTAATTTAATCCAATTTCACTTCCACGCTTCCAGTGAACATACTATAAATAACGAAGTTAAGCCGATGGAAGTTCACCTAGTTCATCAACGTACAGATCCACAGGGAAACGTAGAACTAGCGGTCATTGGCAGGCTCATGGAAGTGGGCAGTTCTGGTACAAACTCTGAGATGGCAAAGATTTTGAACAACCTACCCCCATCAGGTGGAACAACATCACCCTCACTAACCATCAATCCTAAATACTTTCTTCCTAGTGATGGTCTGTTAGGCAGTCTACTGACCGCCCCGCCCCAATATTATCGGTATTCTGGTTCTCTCACCACACCGCCTTGTTCAGAAATTGTGAATTGGATTGTATATAAAGATACGATGAGAATTACATCAGGACAACTCAGCAACTTTACAAACCGATATTCCAATAATTTCAGACCGGTGCAAAACCGGAACGGCCGGCTCGTACTCAAAGATTAATTAAATCCACGTTTACAGAAAAGGGAAACGAGAACGAGTTTAGCGGGTTAGCGTATTTCGGCTAACCCCCAAAAATCAATCCTTAACCCCCAACCGCCGCCAAGGTAGTGGGTTCAGCAGGCGTCGCTTCTTGTTCTCCCAGGCGATTGTGATAAAGGTCAGCTAAACGCTGTTCGTATTCTGCCAACTCCTTTTCAATCTGAGTAAACAGTACGGTTGATGTTGGATCTGTGAATTGTTTCCGCAGATTATAAGCATCGACAACACCCGTTTGGATGTCACCCAAGGCATGGCGTAAAATTGATAAACTGTCGCTCGGTTGCAGCCAATTTTGTAAGGCGGCGTAGGCGTCTGTCGCCACTTCCGGAATGGATTCAAACGCCTGAAAATCTCTCAAACGATTCTCCAGCATAATAATATGATGCTGCTTATTTTCGATGATTTCTTGCAGTAGCGATCGCAACTCGACATCAGGCACTTTTTGGGCATAATACTCAAAGGCTTTTCGCCCATATCGTTCCCCAGCTAAAGCCGTATTCAATCCATTAACAATGTCGCTTTTGCTACTACCCCCCCAAGCTTCTGCCAATTGCCACCATTGAGCGGTCGTATCCTTTTCATCGGGTAACGCTTGATCCGGAATCCCTAAACCCAATCGGGTGAGAATGGCGGTAGTAAAGATTGCCAAATCACCGGGTTGACGAGAGGTAATCAGATTACCATCCACCACTAAGGGTTCATCCACATAGTTAGCACCGGCGTTCGTCATATCCTTGCGAATGGAGAGAAATCCGGTAGCATTTTTGCCCTGAAGTAAATCCCCTTCAATTAATACTTGGGGACCATGGCACACCGCCGCGACGAGCTTATTCAACTCCATGGCTCCTTGCACAAATTGTACGGCATTAGGGTTATTTCGCATCGTATCCGGTGCCATCCCTCCGGGGATAACTACGGCGTCGAAACTTTCTGGACGTGCTTCGGTTACTGTACCATCAGGTTTAATCGAAACCTTCCCTTGTTTTCCCTGATAGGTTTCATTCATGCGCGAACCCAGAACCACAACCTGTGCCCCTGCTTGTTGCAGCGCTTGATAAGGGATTTGAAACTCGGAATCTTCAAAATTCTGATCAATCAGAATGGCAACTTTTTTGGCTCTATTATCGGTTATCATCATCAGAATTGTTAACGACTTGATCGGGTAAAATATTGGACTTGTATTCTTTCAGCCACGAATAATACGACGGGCTAAACAGGTATTATGGATTAAGTATTCTCAGCTTATGAACGGTTCCGGAAAAAGTCATCTCTCAAAAGAAAGAAATAGGGTTCGCTCTGGGGTAATAAACCGATTTACCTGGGAAACGCGAAGCTGTTGGGTGGGAGTAGTAACCTACTGCCGTAGTACAGCTAAAATTGTGGAATAGATTGGGTTCGTAGTAGGGGCTTTAGCCCCTGATTTTATGGGTTTTCTGGTTGTAAGGCTAATCTACCAAATTAGCTTTGCCACACCACTACTGCCGTAGCACAGCTAAAATTGAGGAATAGGTTGTAGGTTGGGAAAACGCAAGGAAACCTAACAAAAGATAGGGCTCGCATCCCTTACTACGAACGAACCCAAGCTAATCTATACAAATTAGCTGTGTCACACCACTACTAAGGAGATATGGATGGAACCTGAAAACATAAACCAATCCCAGTCAAACCCGATATCATTAGACGAAAGTCAGGTTAAAGAATCGACAAACCGTATGGCAAGCGGCGAACCCACCACTACCGATATAGATGCTAACCTCTACCAGGCAAAAGTAAGCGGCGACGAAGCGATTGGGGGTTTAGCATCCACACCGGAGCAAAATGTAACCCAGGAGATAGAGCGAGTAGTTGGTGTAGCTGGCGCTCAAAAAGAACCGGCGCAAGTCACGGATAAGCTAAAACGGCGGGATGAGAAGCGTTGGGAATTAGATCCGAAGTCCTCTGAAGATTATCAAGAACACGGACTATAGAATGTTGGTTGGCGTAATAGCAATTAGCGGCAGATAATACCCAATCCGCCTTTATCAATGGATAATTGATAATTGATAATTGACAATTGATTAATTGGGTCTTAACCCGGATTTGGTATAAGAAGTCAAAAGTTACAAGCAATAATTTTGAGTATTGAAGCCTACACTGAGCTGGCGCTACGGTGTGGGTAATTCACGCGCTAATCGTATGAAGCTTGAGCAAGTTCGTTCCGCCTGGGATTTTTGTCGGAATCCCAGCGATAATCAAAATTTTGTCTCCCGCTACCACTAAATTCCGTTTTAATAACTGAGTTTGGGCTTGATTAACTAGCTCTTCAAAAGACTCAACTTCTTGCTCGATTAACAGGGGTTTAACCCCCCAAACTAAATTCAAGTTGTGGTAAACTTCTAAATTAGGAGTTAGAGCAATAACAGGCACTCCTGGACGCTCGGCGGCGGCTAGTTTGGCGGTGTGTCCTGTACTGGTGAAAGCCGCAATACAGCGCAAATCCATAATCTTATCAATCGTGTTGAGCGCTTCACTCAGAGCATTGGCTTCACTGGTTGCGGCTGGGGGATAGTTAACAAACTTAATTTCGGGTTCCACATCCGTGGCAATACGGGCTAGCATTGTCACGGCTTTAAGTGGATATTTACCCACGGCTGACTCCCCGGAAAGCATAACCGCATCGGTGCCATCAATAATTGCATTAGCCACATCGCTGGCTTCAGCACGAGTTGGACGGGGATTATTAATCATACTGTCGAGCATTTGGGTTGCTGTGATTGCCGGAATCCCCTTTTGGTTACAAATCCGAATAATCTTCTTTTGCAAAAACGGCACTTTTTCCGGACTCATTTCTACACCCAAATCTCCCCGTGCTACCATGATACCGTCGCACTCATTAATAATGGCTTCTAAGTTCGCGATCGCTTGAGGTTTTTCGATTTTGGCAATCACTGGTAGGGAGGAGGCATTGTGCTGCTGGAGAAATCCTTTGAGAGTACGAATATCTTCTGCAGAACGAACAAAGCTTAAGGACACCCAGTCAACCCCTTGAGCAATGCCAAATTCCAAATCTTGTTGGTCTTTGTCTGTCATAGAGGGTAGGCGATTTAGGCTCAATCCGGGCAGATTAACACCTTTACGGCTTTTGAGTATACCCCCTTCGACAACTTGACACTTAACAGTATTGCCCTCAATTTCCTCAACCCGCAGCTCTAAGAGCCCATCATCCAGCAGAATCTGCACTCCGGGTTCCGCTTCTTGAGCCAAGTGGGGATAGTCGATAGAAACTGTTTTGGGTTGATGATTGAATTCCGAAATGGGAACTAAGGAAATGGATTCTCCTTGAACCAGATTAATTCCTTCATCGGAGAGTTTACCGACTCGAATTTTCGGTCCTTGTAGGTCTTGGAGTAAAGTAATCGGTGTATCTAATTCCTCTTCAATAGAGCGTAGCAAAGAAATCGTGTGAGCATGGTCATCGTAGCTACCATGGGAGAAGTTTAACCGTGCCACATTCATTCCCACTTGCACCATTTGCTTGAGGATGTCTGGTGAATTACTTGCAGGACCAATGGTAGCAACGATTTTAGTGCGATTGCTTAGAGGTTTCATTATCAATTAATTATTCCTAAATTGTGGTAGGGGCACGGCATTGCCGTGCCCTATTATCTTATTTATCTCGTCCCGTTATCTCTTCCCGTCTATTTACGCTGGTTTCATCGTCACAATACCATAAGCATCCGTTGCCAGATAATCCTGGGCAGCCTGTTGAATCTGGTGAGCATTGACGGCTTGAATGCGAGCCGGATAATTTAATGCCGGGGTTAAATCACCTAATTGGGAGTGATAATAACCATATAGACTGGTGCGATCGCTCGGTTTCTCATTACTGAAAATGAATCGATTCGCCACTTGGGTGCTAATTCTGGCAATGTCCGCCCCATCGACGCATTCCGTTTGTAACCGACGAATATGCTCCGCAATCGCCGCTTCCACAATTTCTAAGTTCTCTGTGGGAAGCTGGGCGGAAATATAAAATATTCCCTGTAGCTGCTGGGTCATATTACTCACCCCAATATGAGTCACCAGTTGACGGTCTTCGCGCAAATCTCGCACCAACCGCGACATCCGCCCCTGTCCTAAAATAGCGGCTAAAACGTCTAATGGATAGGTACTTTCTAACTGTGTTAGTCCCGGTACTCGCCAAACCATGACCAATCGCGCCTGCTGTAATGTCGAGTCTACATACTCTTGGCGCACAATGTCGGTAAACGGCGCTTCTGGCTTATAGGTAAGACGGGATGATTGGGGATTGGGCGAAGCATTCGCGTTGGGATTTTGACCGACAACCGATAAATCTGGGAGCATAAGCTTCGCCCCTACGTGGGCAAATCCTTGGGCTACTGTTTCAATCAACTCCTCCACAGGTAAATTGCCCACCGCTACGGCTGTCATCGTTTTGGGCTGATACCAGGTGCTGTGAAAGTCTCGCATCTGCTGAGAGGTTAAGGTTTCAATCACAGATGTGGGTCCAAGTACCGGGCGACGGTAGGGGAGGTAGTCAAAGCTGGTTTCTAACGCCCGCCGAAAGGTGCGGCGACGGGGACTATCTTCCGAACGCCGAATTTCTTCTAACACTACTAGCCGTTCCCGTTCAAAGGCGTCATCGGGAATGAGGGGATTTAATACCACATCCAGTTGCAAGGGCGCGAGTTGAGCAAAATCCTTGGGTGCTGTGGTGATGTAGTAATGGGTGTAATCATGACTCGTTGCCGCATTAGTCACTGCACCACGTTCTTCAATCAGCCGCTCAAATTCGCCACTGTTCAGGCGTGGTGTTCCCTTAAAGACCATGTGTTCGAGAAAATGTGCCATACCGTTAATCGGGTCAGATTCAACGGCAGAACCCACATTCACCCAGACATTCAGGTTAACCGCATCGACAGGCATCTGTTCTGCCACAATGGTTAGACCATTCGGTAATGTCTCAAGGGTTGGGGCATTTAGAGGTGGAGTTTTGAGCAGAGTTGAGGTCATCTGTTACTCGCTTGCTTTGCAGTTGTGCCATGTTTCTCTATGTTAATGGGTTTGTCAGATTCCCCCGGCATATCCTAGTGCAGCGCGGCAAAAATACTTGAGCAGCTTTGTAGATACGATGAAGCAGGGGGAGCAGAGGGAGCAGAGGGAGCTGTTAACTGCTCAGTTATTTCTGCATTCTTGCACTAGGGAAAGCTGGTCAAGCTACGGCAGAAGGTCACAAAGCCACAGGGTTAAGCTACTACAAAAAGGCAGAAGGCAAAAGGTTCTAACTGCTTTGTTTTGTACTGTTAACGGGTAACAGGACGGTAAAATAAAACCATATTCTCTGAATTTAGACTGAAGGGGGAACATGAAGTTTATTAGTCCTAAAGTCGATTATGCCTTTAAAAAAATATTTGGCTCTGAACAAAGCCAAGCAATTTTAATCAGCTTTCTCAATGCCATAATCTATGGGGGTAATCAGATTATTCAATCCTTAACGATTGTCAATCCCTATAATCCGGGTCAGGCGATGACGTTAAAAGATACTTACCTAGACGTAAAAGCTGTTTTAGAGGACGGATCTATCGTCATTATTGAAATGCAAGTAGCGCGGGTAAGTGCTTTTAGTAAACGGGTTGTTTATAACCTGGGGAAAGCCTATACCAATCAGTTGGGTATAGGAGAAAATTATCTAACACTCACCCCGGTCATTGCTTTGACAATCACCGACTTTATCCTGTTTAACCAGACGACTGATGTGATCAATCAATTTGTTTTTCAGGAAAAGACGAAAAAATTTGAATATCCCGATGCAGAATTACAACTATTTTTTATAGAATTGCCAAAGTTCAAGAAAACCCTATCTGAATTAAGCAGTTTAAGCGATAAGTGGATTTATTTTATTAAAGAAGCGGCAACCTTAGATACAATACCAGATAAATTAGGGGAAGTCAATGAAATAGAACTCGCTTTAACAATTGCTAATCAAGCGGAAATGACTGTAGAAGAGTTAGAATTCGTCGATCGGCGAGCGATGATGTTCCAAGATGAGAAAGGACGGATCACTTATGCTCAAGAAGAAGGGAGAAAAGAAGGCAGAAAAGAAGGGAGAAAAGAAGGACAAATAACGGAAGCGATCGCGTTAATCTTGCGTCAACTCAAAAAGCGCTTTGGCGAGATTCCCAGGGCGATGACTAGCCAAATTGAGGTGTTATCACTTGAAGACTTGGAAAGTTTAGGAGAAGATTTTTTAGACTTCAATCGTTTGGCAGATTTGGAACATTGGCTGGAAGCAAGGGGCGATTGAAATCGCTGCTACACAAACAAAGTCCGCCTGCGCGGACTGGGTTATAACGGGGGTGGATAACCCGGATTTGGTAGGAATTATTATCGCTGCTTTCTGCATTGGCGCAAATAGTATTTGGCGTTGATTCAGGGGAATTTACGGTTAAATTTGATGGCAATTTGTGAGGAATTTTGGCTTATTGGGTATTCTTCCCTAGGATATTGGAATTACTCTAAGTCAGTCGCTTTATAGGTTTTATGGGTACGGCTTTGAGGGTGCGATCGCGCTGATCAACTCTTTGCGCTTTTATTCCTCAATTTTTATTGATTTTTAATTACTATACTCTTTGCCTCAATCGCTTTTTATATCTCTTTTATTTCAAGAATTCAGGCTATTTATTGCTTGACGAATTATTGGACAATCGCTTGGACAATCGGGACGAATAGTCTAATTCCTAACCTTCTGGTTCTATTGCTGGAGGGTTAGGTTTTCTACATAACTCATGTCTCACAGTTCCCTGTGTGCCTACGTTGGCATTCTTTCTGATTGTCTCCCTTGTTACTCTGCTATACATCCCCAACTCTCGCTTCCACGTAAACGATACATTCTCATCATCCACCTCATCCCCTTCCTGACTAATTCGCTGTTTATGTTCCAACTCCATCTGTCGCATATATTGCCTCAAAACACCACCCACAGCTACACCTCTGGTTTGGTGCAGTTGGCGGGTTAACTCCAGAAACCATTCTCGATTCGCCACTAAGTCTGATTCCTTCACCTGATACTTGAGGATTTCTGGGATAATCACCGTTGGGTCATCACTCTTCGCGATCGCACTCACATGGAGGACAGGTGTATAATCGATTCGCAAACACTGTTGCCATAATTGTCCCCACTTGGCTTTGGCAATATAGCCATGACTAAAATAGGATGGTGGCACCATCGCCAACACATGGAAATGGGGATGTGCTGATTCTCCATCTTTACCTTTAGTCACTTCCACCGATTTAACCCATCCCTTAGCGGACCAAGCTTTTAACTCCGTCAACCGCTTAAATCCTCGATTCATCCAATTTAACGTGGTTCGCAATTCCTCCAAACGACAATTCTGAACCGTCAACGTGATAAACAGCCAACGGGATTTAGGATAATCTGCAACAACTTGAGGAATCACCTTATACGCCCTAGCTTTCCACATCAGACTCCGCCGCCACTGACAAATCGGACAGTGACGCACTCGACAAAATCTGGCGTAAGATAGTTTAAATTCGAGCAAATCCTCCGTTGACTCTGGGACTAGGCAAAACTCCAGGAATTTGGCACAATCACGCATCCGATGGGCATAGCGCTTAAAGCTACCTTGACCTTGCCTGTAAAAACCCGAGATAATATCAGCATTGGCTCGATGCTTTTCCCAAGCTTTATGATGGGGAGACAGGTTCGATAAACTTATCTGCGCCATGAGTTAATCTCTGGATATATAATTTTTGAATTAGTTGTCCTTTTTTAGGATTACATATTATCCTTTCCAATTTCTTAACCCCCCTTAATCCCCCGTGCAAAAAAAGCGAAGCATCCTCTGTTCTCCCCCCTTGCAGGGGGGAACGAGGGGGGTAGGGGGGAAACTAAAGACGGTGTGGTTCCCACCCTAACCCTCCCCTTGATAAGGGGAGGGTTAGGGTGGGGTTGTTTAAGACTCGCGCCCGCCCCGACAAACTCTCACAGGCGCTTCTTTCGCCATTCACCCCAGCGTCAACATTCCAGTTGCAAAATTCACCGCCAGTGGTAGCATCTTCAACCACTGTAAACCGAGTAGCGGTTCGGATATACCTGATCCAGCTAATACTGGAATAATATATTCCCTTTCATCCAGAAAAACCCTGCCTTCATATATATCAAAAAAATCCTCCCCTTGTACCATTCGCATCGCACGTTCACCTTCAATCATCGACCAACCCAAGCTTTGGACATCTTGAGCATCAAGCGCTAAAT
The DNA here is from genome assembly GCF_040219735.1 of Coleofasciculus sp. G1-WW12-02. Lineage (NCBI taxonomy): Bacteria > Bacillati > Cyanobacteriota > Cyanophyceae > Coleofasciculales > Coleofasciculaceae > Coleofasciculus > Coleofasciculus sp. G1-WW12-02. Next base: position 17,617 of record NZ_JAVJRX010000145.1, read on the forward strand.
AACCCGTTGTAAAGCCTGTATCTAATAACACATCAATGGGGTATCGTTCTGCATCAGCGCCAACTAAATCAATTTCAAAGATCAATTCACCAATCTCACCAAACTTGCCTGAAATCATATCTTGCCACAAGTTCCGGTTTCGTTAAGGCGCATAATTCCCACCATACCGCTTGGGTATTTTTGACGCGCTTTTTGCATCGCCACGTCTTCATCCGGATCAATAAAATAATCCCCACTGTTTGGTTCAATAATCATAAACCAGTTGTAATGATCTCGGATGAGTTGAGGGCTGACTTGAGCAAAAATCTCTCGATAGCGCTTTATCCGGGCATTTTTTTCCGCTTCCCGTCTGGCTAACTCCTCTGGGGGTATCGTATATTCCGGAAATAGTCTGCCTTGACGACGAGGACGAACGGATTTGGTGCGAGTCATTGGTTTAATTCTTAGAGAGTAGCGAGGATACAATTATTTTACAAGACTTAAACCAGCAGAATTGACACTTCCCGCTTTAGCACAGCTAGTGCATGACGACTTTTTAAGCAGCGTGCAAACTAGGGTGAATGTCACGCTCCTTAAGGCTGGTGGGCAATGCCCACCCTACTTAGCACAGACAGATAGGATAGAACGATTATCATAGAGGATGGTAACAGGATGGATTGATATCGGTTTCCTCCAGTTAGAGTAAATTCTTATGTCAGTTTTCAGTAAAATTATCAGTGTAATTATTGCCGTAATTATTGGCTGTGGCGGTGTGCTTGGCTTCTTTTATGCCATGAATTATCTAGCCAACACCTTACCTCATAAATGGCAATCGCGAATTCTACCTTGGATTTATCTCGCTCCCGCCCTGCTGGTGCTGACGGCATACTTGATTTTACCCACGCTGAACACAATTTACATCAGTTTTCTGGATCGGCGATCGCAAAATTTTGTCGGACTAGAAAATTATAAGTTTGCTTTCACCAGTGAGGCGATGCTGGTGGCGTTTCGCAATAACCTATTGTGGCTGGTTCTGGTGACGGGGTTTAGTGTCGGGTTTGGCTTGATTCTGGCGGTACTCATGGATAAGGTACGGTATGAACCTATCGCCAAGTCCCTCATCTTTTTACCCATGGCGATTTCTTTTGTCGGCGCGAGTGTGATTTGGCGGTTTGTCTATGCCTTTCGTCCAGCTGGATCAGAGCAAATTGGTTTACTCAATGGTATCATCACCAGCCTGGGATTTGAACCCGTGGGTTGGTTAGTGGAACGCTCGATTAACAATTTTGCCCTAATTGCGATTATGATTTGGCTGCAAACCGGCTTCTGTCTGGTGTTGCTTTCCGCAGCGGTTAAAGGGATTCCCAAAGATATTATCGAAGCCGCCCGGATGGATGGGGCGAGTGAGGTACAAATTTTCTGGCGGATTACTATCCCGATGATTCGTTCCACCTTGGCGGTGGTGACAACCACAGTGGTGATTATGGTACTTAAGGTGTTTGATATTGTATTTGTGATGACGGCGGGGAATCAAGGCACAGAAGTGATTGCTTCGCGGATGATTAAAGAAATGTTTAACTATCGCGACTATGGCAGGGGGAGTGCGATCGCGGTTATCTTATTACTAGCAATTGTACCAATTATGGTCGTGAATATCCGCCGCTTCCGTCAGCAAGAGGCAAGTCGATGAAATCTAAACGTCGCCGTAAATCGAATTCTGTGAAACATCTGTCTCATCAGTTGCGAAATGCCTTCAATAGCCTTCCGGTTCATCTGAGTTTAATCGTCATTTCCTTAATTTGGACATTACCCACCGTTGGCTTGTTGATTAGTTCCCTACGCCCGAAGGATGACTTGTTGGAAAGTGGCTGGTGGATGGTGTTTCAACATCCCTTTGATTTCACCCAATATCAGTTAGGGAATTATATCGATGTTTTGACGGCGGAAGGAATGGGACAAGCGTTTCTGAATAGCTTTGCCATTGCCATTCCCGCGACACTTATTCCCATCGCTATCGCCACATTTGCCGCTTATGCTTTTTCTTGGATGACGTTTCCGGGGCGTCAGTTGTTATTTATTTTAGTCGTGGGGTTGTTGGTTGTCCCCTTACAGATGACGCTGATTCCGGTATTGCGATCTTATAATCATTTGGGATTATCGGGTTCGTTTTTAGGCGTGTGGTTAGCCCATACGGGATATGGTATGCCGTTAGGGATTTATTTACTCAGAAATTATATCGGTTCCCTACCCAAGGATTTAATCGAAGCGGCGGCGGTGGATGGGGCGTCGCACTTAACCACGTTTACTCGCTTAATTGTACCCCTTTCTCTCCCCGCGATCGCATCCTTTGCCGTGTTTCAATTTTTATGGGTATGGAATGATTTATTAGTCGCCTTAGTGTATCTAGGCGGAACACCCGATGTCGCCCCCTTAACCATGCGTTTAACTACGTTGGTAGGTTCTCGTGGCGAAGCTTGGCATTTGCTGACAGCCGGGGCTTTTGTCACCATGATTGTACCCCTGATTGTGTTTTTTGCCCTGCAACGGTATTTTGTCCGGGGGATTTTGGCAGGTTCAGTTAAGGGTTAATGTCTTATGTGTAGGAACAGGAAACAGAGGGGAAAGAATACAGGCTTAATAAGTAATAGTACCTAATATAGCTTTTCTTAAAATCTGGGAACTTCCAGTTTCTCATCCCAGTCTCGGTTAATCATCCTCTAGGAAAAAAACATGCCAAAGACATTTGTTGGAGCCACCTTAATCCTGCTGAGCCTGAGCCTTCCTGCAGTCGCCGCCACCAACCAGAAATACCAAGTCAAAGGACAAACGGCTGATGCCTACTTTTATCAATCTGACGAGTGTAATTACACCAGTGTAGGGATTTTTGCCTCTGATAACGTCAGCAAAAGCGCTCCAGGTGCGCCAACCGCACAGAAGGGTGCCTATATCTATTACTCTACCTATAACTGGTGTACTGGAGAAGGTTCCTATGGCGATGGCTTTGCTACAGACGTAAACTTTACTAGTGATAAGTCTCTCAAATCAGCGGCGTTAAATGGCACATTCGCAGTTAATGATTACTCGTCAGGGGCTACCAAAAACGTGGATGTGGCGGTAATGTGGACGGGTACGGGGGATACGTACCGTGGCAACAGCCATTCTCACTATCAAGGACCTGCCTTCACATCGAATTATCGGTATGTTGGCGCCCATAGTGATGCAATGGTTTCAGGAACTATCACCTCAGAGGGCAAAAACCTGGTTGAAAATCTGTCCAGCTTTGGTTCTCTAAGCTCGTCTAACAGCGGGTCTATTGAGATTATTAGAAAGTAGACAGTCGGTAATAGCCTGTCTGGTCAAACTACCCTTATTATAAAATGTCTTAAACTCTTGCTTTTATCGCCTTGCAAGTAAGGGTAATCGTCAGCAGTTGAACAACCACGTAGGGGCACGACATGTCGTGCCCTTACCCTAAGCAGAATTTCTGTTTAAGTTCTAATTTCTTATTTATCAATTGCGATTAATGATAAAAAATCATGCTTCTAGTTGATGTCTAGCTTTCTGCTGTTGGAGTTTTACCCAAAGAGTTTCTCGCCCTGGTTTTGGCGGCATTGTGGCAACACGAGCAGCATGATCACGATTGCGCTCCTGCCAATACTGTCGATTTTCTTCAGCCTGTTTCAGAGCAATTTGATACTCGGCTTCAACATCAGGGCGATTGGGAGCATGTCAGGGAAAGGACAAACTATTCAAGCTAACTCTGATAGAACCCTAAAACGTTCAAGGGAATTTGGTGGAGCAGATGCTTTGTCGTGGGAGAAAGGTTATGCTGAAGTTAGATTTGGCAACTCGGTATGGATTGGACTATCCCACTGCGCTCACAACAAGCGGACTTCATCCAAAGGCTGAAAGCTGGTCATCTATTGCATTGTGAAGCACAAGGACAGCACAGCGAATTAACGGTTATCTCCGGCAATAAGCTAAAACAACTGCGAGACTTTTGCTGGGAAATGGCTGAAAAGTATAAGCAAAATTCCCGTGTCCGTAATGTCTTTATCAATAATCTGAAAGGAAAGTTGGGAGAGGAAGTTATCAAAGCTCGTTTAGGGGACTTTGTTACTGAAGTTGACTATGAACAACGACTCAGTGGTGATGGTAAGGTTGATTTTAGGTTAACATCTGACCCATCCGTTGGTATCCAGGTTAAAGCACGTCACGGTAGTATTGATTCAGTACGATGGTGGATTAGTCAAGAAGAAATCAATAAAAATGCTGTCTTGGTTTGCATTTTGATCCAAGAAGAAATCAGTGAAGCACAAGCTAAATACAACTTAATATTAGCTGGTTTTATACCAACAACAATGCTACATTGCAGTCAAGGAAAAGCCTCTGTAGGAGTAGATAAATTACTGTACTCTGCTGGTTTGCACAGCTACCTAGAGAGCCAAAAACTTTTAATCAACACTGAAGTTAAACCGGAAAATAACCAAGAACAATATATTCAGCAATTATCACCTAAGCAAGGATTTATAACTCCTGATAATGCAGATCAAAAAACATATATACATCGCCAAATTGTAAATTTAGTTATTGACCATTTCGTTATTAGTATTAGTTGCTATAACAGAGGTGAATATCAGGATGCAATAGCCAACTGTAATAGAATTTTACAACTAAATCCAAGCATTGCTGAAGTTTACGGTTTGCGAGGAAATGCTCGTTCGGCTATTGGAGATAAACTAGGTGCAATAGAGGACTATACCCAGGAAATCTGGATTAATCCCATAGCAGCCACAGCCTACAAAGATAGAGCTAATTTACTTTATGAAATAGGAGACATCCCAAGAGCTCTAGAGGATTTAAACCAAGCAATCAAAATTAATCCAGGCTATATTGCAGCGTACTTGGGTCGAGCTTATACCCGTTATTTTATCGAAGATTATCAAGGTGCAATGGAGGATGTCAATTCAATAATTACAATAGATTCAAATAATGCGTCTGCTTATTTTTTAAGAGCTGAAATTTGTTCGGCTATTGGTGACAAAAACAGAGCCATTGAAAACTATACCCAAATAATTAAAGTTGCTCCAGAGAAGGCTGAAAATTCTTATTTATTGCGAGGTAACATTTATTGTTCATTAGCTAAGCCACAAGAGGCTATCGCCGATTATACTCAGGCACTTGCTCTTAATCCTAGCTTTACCAACGCTTACTTAAACCGGGGTATTACCCGTGCTGAGATAGGAGATAAAAAGGGCGCGATTGAAGACTATACCCAAGCCATTAGGATTAACCCTGATGATAGTACTGCTTATGACTACCGAGGTGTCGTCCTTTTAAATATAGGAGATATTAATAAAGCCATTGAAGATTTTACCAAAGCCATTATAATTAATCCGGAAAATTATATTTTTCATAAAAACCGAGGAGTGGCTTACTATTATAAAGGAGAGCTGAATAAAGCAATTGAGGATTTGAATCAGACACTAAGTCTTAATTCGGATGATACAATTTCTCACTCGTTCCGAGGTTTTGCTCGTTATGCATTAGGAAATAAGCAAGGTGCTATTGAGGATTTCAATCAAGCTATAAAAATTGATCCTAATAATTTCAATGCCTTTTTTCGCCGTGGCTGTGTTTGTTATGATTTAGGAGACAAGCAGGGAGCCATGAAGGATATCACTCAGGCACTGAGAATGAATCCTTACTGGGCTGAAGCTTATTTACAGCGGGGAATTGTTTGTTATGATTTAGGAGATGAACAGGGAGCGATTGATGATTTTACCTTGGCAATAACCAATAATCCCAACTTAGCTGATGCATATTTTGAGCGGGGATATCTCTTTTATATGGGGGGACTTAAAGAACAAGCTATTGAGGATTTTACAGAGGTAATTAGGATTAATCCTAACTTAGCCGAAGCATACTATAATCGAGGGGTTGCTCACTATGCCATGGGAAATAGACAGAAAGCAAGCGAAGATTATTATCAGGCGAAAAAACTAAATCCTAATTTGTCTAAACTACCAAAGAGTTGTATGATTCCCGGCAATTTGAGTTATAATTATCTCCTGAATGAAGAATTTATAGAAGAATATTATTACGATGAAGATGAAAGAAAACTTGATTATACCTTAGAGCAAGACTACTTTCTTAAAAGAGCTGATGACAGATCTATGGATTGGGGATATCTATGTGATATAGATGATTGCGATGATTACTTTAGTGGAATTGATTAATTATTAAATAGTAACATTTGTGGAGTTTTAGATCAACAGTAATTTCCCTTTAAAGTATTGGTAATGAACAAATTCTAAATGTCAACTAGCAAAGCTGGACACTTTATCAAGCAAGTATTAATATTTTATAATAGCATACCATTGGGGCATCTACGTCTAAATTCCCAATTCAGGTTCTAAAATGGCTAGTGTTATTTTTGAAGGCGTCAACAAACAATTTGCTGATTTTATCGCGGTCAATGATTTAAATCTGACTATTGACGATGGTGAATTCCTCGTCTTTGTGGGTCCCTCTGGCTGCGGTAAAACTACCTCCCTACGGATGCTGGCGGGACTTGAAGATATAACCCAAGGTAGTATTTATATTGGCGAGCAGCGAGTCAATGATGTTCCGCCCAAAGAGCGGGATATTGCCATGGTTTTCCAGTCTTACGCCCTGTATCCCCACATGTCTGTCTATGAAAATATGGCATTTAGTCTAGAATTACAAGGGAAGCGTAAAAGCGAAATCAAAGCCCGTGTTGAAAGTGCAGCCAAGCAATTAGGAATTGACCATTTACTGTACCGCAAACCCAAAGAACTTTCCGGAGGACAGCGCCAGCGAGTTGCGGTGGGTCGCGCCATTGTGCGGAATCCGGCTGTATTTTTAATGGATGAACCGTTATCCAATTTAGATGCTAAATTACGGGTACAGGCGCGGGCAGAAATTAGTAAACTGCATCATGAATTAGGCACTACATTTATTTATGTCACCCATGACCAAGTGGAAGCAATGACTATGGGAAGTCGCATTGCGGTGATGAATCAGGGAGTTTTACAGCAAGTTGATACCCCAGAAAAGCTGTATAATTATCCGGATAATGTCTTTGTGGCTGGTTTTATTGGGTCTCCAGCCATGAATTTTTTTGATGCTAAGTTAACCAGTAAAGATGAAAAGTTATATGTAAAAGCAGACTCATTTGAACTTCATATTCCTCCAGAAAAAGCCCTATTTTATCAACATTATTCAGGGGAAGAAGTTATCTTTGGGATTCGCCCAGAAAACATCCATGATCCTGACTATATTCCCCCAGGTATTCGTCCCTCCTCTGTTCAAGCCACAGTATCCGTTACGGAAATGATGGGGAATGAAATCATTGTTTATCTGACGACGCCAACAAATCACGAATTCATCGCCAGAGTTGATCCGCGATCACGCATGAGTGTGGGACAATCGGTTAGTGTGGTGTTTGATCGGTCTCAGTTTCACCTGTTTGACAAGCACAGCCAACAAGCCATTACCTGATTTTCTGTTTCCTTGAACATTGTAGAGACTCCTCCGGTGGAACCTCTCCCGGTGGAAGGTCTATCTGACACTCATTCCCCAGGAGGAAACCATGCTTCGAGTTCTGCGATGAGACGATCCCGAGTGAACTCATCAAGAATTGCCTGACGAAAGGCATTCCGAGTCCAGCGTTTGAGATCAGAGATTTTTGCCTGTCGCGGTGTGATCAACCGCGATAATTCATCGGTGAGGTTACAACCAAAGAAGGTTGGATCGTCGGAATTTACTGTAACTGGGACACCTGCTGCATCAAGGGCAAAAATCGGATGGTCTTGATAAGAAGCGACATTTTGCAGTCGTTCATTTGAAGTAGGACACATCTCCACAGTAACACCGCGATCGCGCAATAGTTCTACTACTTTTGGATTTTGAATCGCTGAAGTGCCATGTCCAATCTGGTCAATGCCTAATTTTTCAACGGCAATTTGGATGTTCTGTGCTCCAGTCATTTCACCGGCATGAACTTTGACTCGTTTGCCTACTTCTGTTGCCAAATCAAGCGCGGGTTTGAACATGTCTGGGGGCCAGCCGACTTCGTTCCCTTGTAGATCAAATCCTGTGACGATGGAAACCAACCGAGTTCTCCGCACCCAGTAAATCGCGTCCTCAACTCCCTGATTCCGGAGCAATCCCACAAATATACGAATCCTGCAATCCTTGGCGCGAGCCCGTTCTATTTCTGCTTCGAGTAATCGGAAAACGTCACTAAGGGAAGCTCCGAGTTGTTCTACCAATGCAGCAGCGACATTGATCTCGGCATAGCGGATATTCTGCTTTAATAAGCCTTCTACCACATCGTGAATCAGTTCTGCATAACCGGAGGGAACCCGTAGCCACGGATAAATGTATTGCTCAAACAGAGTCTGAAACTCTCCAAAATCGCTAAACCGGAAGTCAGGTGCATACCAAGGTGGTACTTTGGGTAACTCCGCGCCATAATGCCGTTTATGTGCCATGCGTAAGGTAGACCAGCTTGGCGCTCCCTCTAAATGAAGATGCAGCTCGGCTTTAGGCATTTTGGATAGTTGACGCTCCTCGCCCTAAAAGTGCGAGGATTCTTGGTTCTTAGACACACCTTACAATTATCTATCCTTGCGGCAATCCTTAAACCAAAAGCCCGTAGAAAACTACCAAGCGTCGAGTTTAAGTTAGATAATCCCAGAGGGCTTGTCTCCCCAAGCGTAATGGTACTTTGTCGAGAGTGTCTGATGCATCCGTTTTCTCTCTTTCGGTGTGTTTCTGTCCGCCCGACAGTACACTTGTTTTTAGTCTCACGACTAACGCATTTTGCACTTTTGGAGGTATCGGCACTCATTTAAGTCCATGCGTTTTTTAAGAGGTTTCTCGCGCCTCACGTACTAGCATCTACTTTACGTGATAATTATCGATTTCTCGATTGGCGATACTCACGACTTTCGCCCGTGCTAGACTACTCTTATAGTGTAGCAGATTAACCACTACAATGTCCAGAAATAAAACATTAAAAGTGGCTAGAAACTTCATCAAAGGCTTGTCGAAAAAGTCCCGATGGCAGGGGGAGGCTTGAGACCCAAGTTTTCGGTCAAACATCTATCTGCCGCTCATGGTGTAGGAACTCCACTAAATCTTAAGTCATTATTCACAAATGACCGATATTAAGACTTCCCACTCCCCATCAGATAAAGTAGCGCCATGCGTACCGCAACACCACTGGTTACCTGTTGAGAAATTAAACTGAATTCCGGATCATCCATTAACTCTGAACTAATTTCCACGCCGCGATTGACGGGTCCGGGGTGTAGGACTTTGACTCCAGGGTGGCAAAGTTTCAAGCGATCGCGCGTTATCCCATAACGCTGATGATATTCTCGCAAACTGGGCAACAGATGCGCTGTCATGCGTTCTTTTTGTAGCCGTAAGGTCATGACAAAATCCGCATCTTTGAGCGCCGGTTCAACATCCCAATGCAAGAATAGCCGACGATTGGGGATTGGGGATTGGGGATTGGGGATTGGGGATTGGGGATTGGGCGAAGCATTCGCGTTTGGATTTGAGTAGAAACCCGATAGATCGGGGCGCGAATGCTTCGCCCCTACAGCCCCGACGACCCCTACCTTCCCATGGACATACTCAGCAAACTCCTGGGGTACTAGGGTTGGTGGACCGGCTAAATGAACCTCAGCACCACTCGCCGTCAGACTCCAAATATTAGAACGGGCAACCCGTGAATGTATGATATCCCCGACAATGGCAATTTTTTTGTCTGCCAAGAGTTTCAGACGAGGATACTCAAAATCCAATAGGGATGTAATTGTAAACAAATCCAGCAACGCCTGGGAGGGATGTTCATGCTGACCATCTCCCGCATTTAGGATACCGACATTCGTATCCAGGCGATCCATTTCAGTCGCGATCGCATGAGGAACTCCAGCTTCTCGATGGCGAATTACCATCATATCCGCACCCATTGCTAAATAGGTTTTTGCTGTATCGAGAATGGTTTCTCCCTTGGTCAAAGAAGAGGTTCCCGGTGCAAAATTCAGTGTATCCGCACTCAACCGTTTTGCTGCAAGTTCAAAACTACTGCGGGTGCGAGTTGAGGATTCAAAAAACATATTCGCCACTACCTGACCTTGCAAAGCCGGGACTTTTTTCGTGCGCCGGGAGAGAATTTCCCGACAGCTAGCGGCTGTTTGTAAGAGGGTGTCGTATTCAGCCGACGTAAAATCTTCCAGGGAAAGGACATGGCGGCGAGTCCAAGTGGCAGTAGCCATAAGAATAAGAACGCGAAATGGATAGAGAAGGGCTAACCGTTACTATAGTCTCCATTCCCCTCTCACGACAAATAAATTTGATCAACTAAACCTTTCTTTTGAGGGACGTTAGCCAGCTTGATTATTTCTAATAATGCTATAAGAAAAGAAAATTATAAATTTAGATGAACCCAGCCGTCGTCGTTTCGTTATCCCCAACTACCTTCTGTCGCAGGTAAACCGGGAATTGATCAGGGTATTGAGTCAGTCTTGTCTACGGTTAAGGTTCATCGCCGTGATAAACAAACAGTGAGGTGTTCTGATGGAAACACTAGCCTATACCCATTTGTCGATCGCCCAAGCCGATAACATGACGTCCCACTCCCAGTCGAGTGCTGATGGGTTTTTCTGGGAGTCACAGTTTGATTGGAAACTACCGAGTTTAGCCTGGATTCAGGGATTAGCGTTGGCGATCGCACTGTCTTCATTAAGCTTAACCAGTAGCGCTTGGGCGGCTGTGGTTGATACTAATAGTAATCCCCTAAATGTGCGATCGGGTCCCGGTGTAGGGTATCGCGTAGTTAGCACTCTCGCTGATGGAACCACAATTAATCTCAGTGGTCGTAATGCCGATGGCTGGTCTCAACTGAGCAATGGCAACTGGGTCGCCTCTCGCTGGATAACAGGTGAAGGTGGCGGTAGTACTGTTCCATCCTCCGGTGTCTTGCGTCCCGGTAGTACGGGGGGAGCCGTAACTAATCTGCAAAATCGGTTGCAAGAGCTTGGGGTCTATAATGGACCGGTCACCGGCTATTATGGTCGCCTCACTGAAACCGCTGTGAGAACGGCTCAGGCGTCCCGGGGATTGACACCGGATGGGATTGCTGGACCGACGACGTTAACCGCCTTATATGGTGAGGATGGGGATGGGGGAGGTGGGACTCCCGTGACGAATACAGCCGTTGTCAATACCAATAACAGTCCCCTCAATGTGCGATCGGGTCCGGGTTTAGGGTATCGTGTGGTGGGTACGGTAGCCGATAACCGAACGGTTAGCCTCAGTGGTCTTAATGCCGATGGCTGGTCTCAACTGAGCAATGGCAACTGGGTCGCCTCTCGCTGGATAGCAGGTGAAGGTGGCGGTGGAGCTCCAGGGACAGATACAGCCATGGTGACGACGAATGGGAGCCCTCTGAATGTGCGATCGGGTCCCGGTTTAGGGTATCGGGTTGTTGATACCGTAGCCGATGGCGTCGCGATCGCCACAACGGGTCAGACGGCGGGTAACTGGATACGGCTTGCTAACGGTGGCTGGGTCTTTTCGGGATGGGTGGCGACATAAGTAAGGGTTTGGTAACCAAACCCCTACGGTCGTCAAATGGGGGTCATTCGTCATTCGTTTTCTTTGTTAAAATCCAATCAGTTGCTGGGTTGGATTGCCATGCTTAATCCTGTTTCTCTATTGCTTGAGTTGTGCCGATCGCGTTTGATATTCGTTCTTTTAGCCTTCCTTGTCGCTAGTGGCGTTCCATCTCAAGCGCAATCTGAACCGGATAATCCATCCCCTGCATCCGAGATGCGATCGCCAACGGATGCTGTTACCCAGCAATTAATTGGCGAATGGCTTGCCACTGATCCGGAATCGGGGGAATCCATCCGGTTAATATTTGCCCCCGATAACCAATTATTTTTTATCTTACCGGCTCAAGATGGGTCGGCTGTGGCAATCGAGGTGGGTTACCAAATTCAGACGGCGACTCAACCGATGCACCTGGATATGGCACTCACACCCGATGAAATCGCCTTGACCATTTTTGAGTTAACCCCAGAGGGGAAGCTACGTTTAGAATTTAAAGATGTTACGCCGGGACAACCTCGACCCACGGCGTTTAGTGATGCGGCGTTACTCTTGGCAAAGATGTCGGATAATACCACAGTATCCGAAGATATTTCTGTAATTGAGTTGGAAACCACCGCCAACCGATCCAGCCAAGGGATTCCGATGCAGTACATCAGCCTCTTAAATCGCGCTCAGCAAGTGTATTATCTAGAAAATCGTCAATTTGCCAATACCCTTGAACAGCTAGAAATCGCCACAAACCTAGAAACCGCCTTGTATACCTACGAAATTGTACCCTCAGGCGATCGCGCTCAGGGTGTAGCGATTACAGCACGTCCCAAAGATGAGGGACTTCCTAGTTATATTGGTGCGGTATTTGTCACCACCGTTGATGGGTTTCAAACAACCGTCTCTGGAATTTGTCAGAGTGATCAACCCGCTACCTCACCGCCGCCAATGCCAATTCCACCTTCAGCCGATTCTACAGAGATTCAATGTCCTGCTGGATCTCGTCTTTTACAGTAAGTAGGGGCTGCTGTAGGGAGTCTTGCGGTGTGGATGTGTCATAGGGAATAGGGAATAGGCAATATAATGCGAGCATCTTGCTCGCTACCCATTCCCAATTTAAATGTGTGACAAGCTTATCGCTCACTCCTGCGTGTGATACCAAATCCGGGTTAGCTACCCCTGTTATAAACCAGTCCGCGCAGGCGGACGAAAGGCAAGTGTAGCAGCGATTTCAATCGCCTCCTCTTGCATGGGGTAATAAAGGCGGATTTAGTATGATAGGCTATCACCTTTAAGCAATCCTCTCAGTGTTTCCCCATCTACCCTATGGTTACCGTTGCTGGCTGTCGGATTCTGGCTCAAATCTATGAAAGTCGTAACTCTCTAGTCTATCGGGGTATCCGAGAATCGGATCAGCAGTCGGTGATCCTCAAAGTTCTCAAACAAGATTATCCTACGCCCACAGAAATTAACCGCTATCAACAAGAATATCAAATTACGCGCTCTCTCAATTTTGGTGGTGTGGTTCAAGCCTATAGCTTAGAACCCTATCAAACCACCTTGGTGATTATCTTTGAAGATTTTGGTGGTTCCTCGTTAAAATTCTTACTCCAGGAACGGGGATTTACGCTCAAAGAATTCTTGAGTATCGCCATTCGCAACGCCGAAAGCTTAGGTAGAATTCATGCTGCCCATATTATTCATAAAGATATCAATCCTGCCAATATTGTTTTCAATCCTGAAACCGGACAACTGAAAATCATTGATTTTGGCATTGCCACGGTTTTATCCCAAGAAAACCCAATTCTGAAAAATCCCTCCGTCTTAGAAGGCACATTAGCCTATATGTCACCGGAACAAACGGGGAGAATGAACCGGGCGCTGGATTATCGGACTGATTTTTATTCGTTAGGAATGACGTTCTATGAATTACTCACCCATCGCCTTCCCTTTGAAACCGATGATCCCCTAGAATTAGTTCATGCTCATCTGGCAAAAGAACCCATTCCGCCTCACCAGATTAATCCAGAGATTTCGCCCGCCCTCTCTGCTATTGTCATGAAATTATTGGCAAAAAATGCTGAAGATCGGTATCAAAGTGCCTGGGGACTGAAATCCGATTTAACGGTTTGCCTGATGCAATTACAGATGAAGGGAACAATCGAACTATTTCCCCTAGGGCGCCAGGATATTTCTGAGCAGTTTCAAATCCCCCAAAAACTGTATGGTCGAGAACGGGAAATTGAAATTCTATTGGACACCTTTATTCGGGTTACTGGACGTAGTTTATTAGAAGACCCAACGCCAAACTCAATAAGGGCGGGTTCTGAAGAAAACTTATCGTCAACGGCGACACAAAATTCCCTAAACCCGTCCCTACAGACTCGAAACTCCCCCAAGGAGATGATGGTTGTATCTGGATATTCCGGTATAGGGAAGTCAGCGCTAGTCCAGGAATTATATAAACCCATTACTCAACGGCGGGGCTATTTTATTCGCGGCAAGTTTGACCAATATCAACGGGATATCCCCTACTCAGCCGTGATTCAGGCGTTTCGAGAATTAATCAAACAGTTGTTAACAGAAACTACCCTGCAACTAACCCAGTGGCGCAACCACCTCTTAGCGGCATTGGGGGGGAATGCTCAAATTATTATTGATGTCATTCCTGAAGTTAAACTGATTGTTGGCAAACCTGTTCCAGTTCCCAAGTTACCTCCCACAGAATCACAAAATCGTTTTAAGTTCGTTCTGCACAACTTTATCCAAGTTTTTACCAAACCTGAACATCCATTAGTGATTTTTCTGGATGATTTGCAGTGGGCGGATAGTGCTTCGTTGAAACTGATCGAATCGTTGATGAACTCCTCAGATCAGGGTGAGGCTGAGTTTCATATCGGCGGGATGTTTCTGATTGGTGCTTATCGGGATAATGAAGTGACAGTTTCCCATCCCTTACGATTCACATTCGAGGCAATTCGCGCCAGCGGAACCATTATTCATGAGATGGTTTTAGCGCCCTTGGAATTAATCAGCATTATTCAATTAGTTGCAGAAACGCTCAAATGTTCCCCTGATCATGCCTACACTTTGGCTGAATTAATCCAGCTTAAAACTGGAGGTAATCCGTTTTTTATTAATGAGTTTATCAAATACTTGTATCAAGAAAAGATGCTCACATTTAATTCTAAACAGGGAGTGTGGGACTGGGATTTAGCCCAGATTCAAGCCCAAAACTTTACCGATAATGTTGTTGCTATTTTGGCAGATAAGATTAAAACATTACCGCCCCAGGTGCAACAGGTTTTACGGTTTGCTGCTTGTTTGGGAAATTCCTTTGAACTGAAACCCTTAGCCCTAGTTTTAGGCGAATCTCTATCCGAAACAGCGGTGCAATTATGGCACGCGATCGTGGAAGGGTTAATTGTTCCTTTGGGGGAAGACTATAAGTTAATCAGTCAAGCGGATATGACTCAAACTTTATTGGATCAACATCAAAGAATCGCCTTGAATTCCCTCTTCTCTAAAACACACAGAGACATTCAAACCTTAACCATTCAATACCAATTTGTCCACGACCGAATTCAACAAGCCGCTTATTCTCTGATTCCTGAAGAAGAATGCCAAGCGGTTCATCGGACTGTCGGTCAATTATTACTGAAAAATACGCCAGCCGACCAGGTATCAGACTCTCTGTTTGATATTGTTAACCATCTGAATATCAGTATTGAGTTAATTGAATCCCCTGAAGAACGGCATGAATTAGCTCAATTGAATCTTTGGGCAGGTCAGAAAGCGAAAGCCGCAACTGCTTATGAACCTGCGAGAAAATACTTAACCATCGGTCGCGAACTGCTGCCGTCAGAGAGTTGGCAGGTGCAGTATGAATTGACCCTCAACTTGTTTCTGGAAGCCATCGAAGTTGCCTATTTATTGACCGATTTTGAAGCCGCCCAAATTTTAACCGATGATGTGCTAAATCGGGCGCAAACTCTGATGGATAAAGTCAAGGTTTATGAACTGCAAATTTTATTTGATAGTTCTCAAAATAAAATGCTGTCCGCCATCCAAACCGCACAGCAGGTGTTAAACCTATTGGACATCCCGCTAACTGAAACACCTCCAGTTTATCAAATGGTTGAGGCGTTAGTGGATTTGCCGGAAATGACTGAACCCACTCAATTAGCGGCGTTGCGAATTTTAATGTCTGTGATGGCACCTGCTTATATTGCCAAACCCTCCCTATTACCGTCGCTGATTTTAACCATGGTCAATCTCTGTATTCGCCATGGAAATTCCTCCCTCGCCGCTTACGCCTATAGCGTTTATAGTTTGCTGTTATGTGGTCAACAAGAAACAATTGATCAAGGCTATCGCTTTGGTCAGTTAGCGTTGAAATTATTAGATCGTTTTCCTGCCAAAGACGTACAAGCCAAAGTCTATCAGCAATTTAATGCGTTTGTCCGACCTTGGAAAGAGCCAGCTATAAAAACATTAAATCCATTACTCGATACGATACAAACGGCAATTGAAAATGGTGATATTGAATATGCTTGTCACTGTACAGTAAACTACTGCACTTATTCATTTTTCGTCGGACTGCCCTTAACTGAGGTTGAATCCAAACAAGCTCAACATCTGGAACTGAATCGGCAGTTTAAACAAGATTATCAGATTGGGTATATCACAATTTGGCGGAATTTATCTTTATGCTTAATCAAGGCTGACCATTATCCGACATTAGACTGGACGGTTTTTGATCGCCTCCTTCCTGATTTATTAGCAGCAAAGAATCAGATTTCAATTTTGTCTGTTTATTGGGCGAAGTTATTCCTGGCTTACTTATTTGGTGATGAACAAGAAGCGGAAAGGCTGGTTGGGTTGGCTGATGAGTATAAGGGAAGCGTGAATGGCTTATTAAATAGTGTTTTAACCAACTTCTATTCCTCTTTAGTCCTGTTATCTCTGTGCCATTCAGCCAGTCCCCGTAAACGCAAACGCTATCTCAACACAATAGCCAGACAACAAAAAATAATGCAAACCTGGGCAGACTATGCCCCTTGTAACTTTCAGCATAAATATGACTTAGTGGAGGCGGAACGGGCGGGATTACGCGGAAAAATCTTGCCAGCAATGGAGTATTATGATCGTGCAATTCAAGGTGCTAAAAAACAGGGTTATCTTCAAGACGAAGCCCTAGCTTATGAACGAGCCAGCAATTTCTATCAACGATTAGGTCGGGAAGAAATTGCCCAAACCTATTTACAAAAAGCTCATTACGTTTATACCCGATGGGGGGCAATGGCGAAAGTTAAACAGTTAGAAGCCACCTATTCCCAATGGCTTTTGACTCGTGTGAATAATAATGAGTCTGGGGGGCTATTAAAAAAAAGTTCAACCCTGACCACAACCACCCAAAATGGCAAAAATTCGTCAGAGTATCTTGACTTAAACAGCGTTATGAAAGCGGCGCAAGCGATTTCCGGTGAGATTGTATTGGATAAATTACTGGCGGCGTTGATGAAGATTTTGATTGAAAATGCGGGGGCGCAAAAAGGATTTCTGATTTTAGAGACGAAAGGAAAACTACGAATTGAAGCCGAGGGACAGGTGAATACGCTGACCCAATCCTGTACAGAGTGCAATCAAATTCAGGTCTTTCAATCGACTGACCTAGAAGAGACGCAAGTGGTATCCGTCGCCGTCATTAACTATGTGGCACGAACTCAGGAGATTGTGGTGTTAAATGATGCCCTAAATGAAGGACAATTTAGGCAAGATTCCTATATTCAAACCAATCAGCCGAAGTCAATTCTCTGTGCGCCGTTGATTAATCAAGGAAAATTGAGCGGAATTGTCTATTTAGAAAATAATTTGACAACGGGAGCATTTACAGCTAGCCGATTGGAACTCTTGCGTCTCCTATCCGCGCAAGCGGCTACCTCGATTGAAAATGCCCGTTTCTATAGCAGTTTGGCTGAATTGAATCAGGCGTATGAACGGTTTGTGCCGCGCCAATTTCTCCATTTTTTGAATAAGGACAGTATTGTTGATGTCCAGTTTGGGGATAATGTTCAAAAAGAAATGTCAATTCTGTTTTCTGATATTCGCTCCTTCACAACCCTATCCGAAACGATGACACCGGAGGAGAATTTTAAGTTTATTAATGCCTATTTGTCGCGCATGGAGCCAGCGATTACTGAGCACCATGGCTTTATTGATAAATATATCGGCGATGCGATTATGGCATTGTTTAGTGGTCAGGCTGATGATGCAGTTAAGGCTGGAATTGCGATGCTACACCAACTGAGGATTTATAATCAACATCGACAGAATTCTGGCTATCCTCCTATCCGGATTGGGATTGGGATTAATACGGGAGGGTTAATGCTAGGAACCATTGGTGGAGTCTCCCGCATGGATAGCACAGTGATTAGTGATGCGGTGAATTTAGCCTCTCGCATTGAAGGGTTAACCAAATATTATCAAGTCCCCTTATTAATCTCTCATCATACTTTTTCCCGTTTATCTAATCCGGGGAATTATGCGATTCGTCTGATTGATAAAGTTCAAGTAAAGGGTAAATCGGAATTAGTCACCGTTTATGAAGTGTTTGATGCCGATTTACCTGAGATTAAAGCGGCTAAATTAGCCACGTTACAAACCTTTACTGAAGCTTGGTCATTTTATAACCTGAAGGCGTTTGCTGAGGCGGAAAAACGCTTTGCTGAGGTGCTCCGGGTGAATCCTCAAGATCAAGTGCCCAACATCTATCTCAACCGTTGTCAACAGCAATAATTCGTCATTTGTCAGGGAACAGGGAACAGGGAACAGGGAAAAGGGTAAGGTAGAGTTTTGAGTTAACTCACGACTTCCCCATATTTCTCATCTCCCCCAGCTCACCTTCTCATCGAGTTGATCTGACACTCTACCGTTGGGACATTGCTGCTGTGGCGCGAATTAAAATATTATACGAATGTTGTAATACAAGTCATACGCTAGTATAACATAATGATGGCTTTGAGCGAGAGAGGCTAAAGGACTGAATTCTTCAGTTCTGTCTAGTACCGCTACCTTGAACGTACAGAGGCGATTAGTCTCTGTACAAAAGTCGAAACTGTTTAGCTGTAAAGCTTTCCGGTGAATGGGATAGGTGGGAAACGTTCACGAGGAGGGTCTAGCTAATGCTTTTCAGACTTTTGGCAAAACCATACTAATTTGATAAAAACGTCTTTTTTTGAGTTTTACCCTAAAACTATTCCAATCATTGATCGATTGAATTTATTGGGTGCATCGCTAATTTGGGTTGAACTGAATAAAAAAAGGATTGAATTCTGCTTTAAAAATGTAGGGTTTATTTCCTTGATTTTAGCGATATTCAAGCGACTTTCCCATGTCAATGCGATCTCTCAAGCGCCTGATTGCCAATGGTTTAACCAACGTTCCTCTACGAACGGTATTCGTAGTCCCTTTCCTGGTACAAATTTTTGCCCTAGTAGGAGTGGTTGGCTGGTTATCCTCTCGCCACGGACAGCAGGCGGTGAATGATGTAGCGACTCAATTACGAGATGAAATTACGCATCATATTGAGGATAGGTTAGAGACATATTTAGCTATTCCCCATCAGATTAATCAAAGTAATCAGGATGCGATTCGTCTGGGAAGTTTGACGCTAGAAAATTTACAACCGTGGGAACAGCATTTGTGGCGACAAGTGCAACGATTTGATTTTGTGAGTTATATTGGTGTGGCGAATGAACAGCGAGGATTGATTGCGGCTGGACGACGAAATCGCGATCAACTGGTGATTATCCAAGCCAATCCCGCGACAGAGTTTAACTTCTATACTTATAGCACTCACAGCGAAGGCGATCGCAACACCCTGATCGAAAGTTATACCAACTACGACCCCCGCCTGCGACCCTGGTATAAAGCCGCCTTGCAAGCCGGTAAACCCACCTGGAGTGACATTTACCCCATTTTTGGCGAAGGCGATCGCACGTTGCTAATCAGCGCCATTCAACCCGTCTACGATAGCAATCATCAGCAGGTTCAAGGTGTCTTAAACACAACCCTACGTCTTTCCACCATTAGCGATTTCCTACAAACGCTAAAAGTCGGTAAATCGGGACGGCTGTTTATTATTGAACGTTCTGGACTATTAGTCGCCACATCCACCCCAGAACCCCCCTTTCAAAATAACCTTGATCAAATTACTCGGTTAAAAGCAACCCAAAGTCGCGATCCATTAATTCAAGCTACCGCCACCTATTTAACTAAAAAATTTGGCGATTTCGATGGAATTCAAAAGTCCCAACACCTTGAATTTAAACGTCAGGGACAGCGGCAATTTTTACAGATAATGCCCTTACAAAATAGCTACGGCTTGGACTGGTTAATTGTCGTGGTTGTCCCCGAAGCTGACTTCATGCAGCACATTCATAATAATACGCGATCGACGATTCTGCTCTGTCTCGTCGCCCTAATCATCGCCACGGGAGTCGGTATTTGCACTGCTCAATGGATTATTCACCCCATCCAGCGCTTAAATCAAGCCGCCAACGCCCTTGCTAACGGTGAATGGGAGCAAAAAATTGAGGTTCCTCGGAACACTGAACTGGGCAATCTCAGCGCCGCCTTTAATCAAATGGCTGAACAATTAAAACAATCCTTTGCCACTCTCAAAGACCAGAATCATCAGATGAACATCTTAAATGAAGTATTGGCTAAAAGTGAGAGACAGTTAGCTCAAATTTTAGAAACTATACCCGTTGGTATCGTTGTGGTTGATACTAAGGGCAAATTCTACTATACCAACGATAAAGCGCAAGACTTCATGAACAAAGCGTTCAGCTTAGACGCTTTCACCGATACCTTTTCAAGAATTCATCACTGGTATATTGCCGAGACTGATCAACTTTATCCTACTGAAAACCTACCGATTTTTCGAGCTTTACAGGGAGAACACCACATTGCTCATGATATTGAAATTCACCAAGACGACCGGATTATTCCGATTGAAAGTTGGAGCCAACCCATTGTTGATGAACAGGGTCAAATTCTTTATGCCATTGCCGTTCTCAATGATATTACAGAGCGAAAAAAAGCGGAAGCGGAACAGATGCGTTTTACCCAAGAACTGGAATTCAAAGATCATCAGAATGCCGCTTGGCAGCGCCTAGACAAGCTCAAAGATGAGTTTCTGGCAAATACATCCCACCAACTCCGTACTCCTCTCCAAGGCATTATCGGCATTACTGAATCCCTAATGGATGGTGCTACCGGAAATTTACCCTTACAAACTCGGATTAACTTAGCCACAGTTGTTGCTACTGGGCGGCGCTTATCCAATTTAGTCAATGACATTCTCGATTTTGCCAAACTCAGACACCAAGACATTAAACTTCAGCGACAGCCAGTGGGTGTGCGAGAAATAGCGGAGGTGGTTCTCAGACTCAGTTACCCACTTATTGGTGATAAAGAATTGCAACTGATTAATACCATTTCTCATGATTTACCCATCGCCTATGCGGATGAAAATCGCGTACAGCAGATCTTGCAAAACTTAGTAGAAAATGCGATTAAGTTTACTGATAAAGGAACGGTCAAAATTTCCGCCCAATTCGTGATATTAAGGCAGAAGGTAGAGGGCACAGGCGCAGAGGCGCAGAGGGGCGAGGGGGAGGAGTTAACTCAACACTCACAAAAAAAAATGCTAGCCATTACCGTCGCTGACACAGGGATTGGTATCCCAAAGTCTGAATTAAACAGTATTTTTGAATCCTTTGAACAAGGGGAGGGTTTCCTGGGGCGTCAGTATGGCTGTACAGGGTTAGGATTAGCCCTGACAAAAAAGCTAGTGGAGTTGCATGGGGGAACCATTGAGGTGCAATCAACCTTAGGAGTCGGCTCTCAGTTTACATTTACCTTGCCCATCTTTGAGGGTCAGATTGAACACTTCATGCCAGATACAGGTGAGGCAATGGCGGCAATGTCTCAGACTGCTTTTAGTACTAATTCGTCTAGGATGCCATATCCCAGTGTCGGTAATTCTTGTCCCCTCTTGCTAACATTGGATCAGACTTCCCTAACTATGCACCAACACCAAGATCTCCAGTATGACGAACCCTTGATCAATCCCTTCAAAATCTTAATTGTCGATGATGAACCAGTGCATCGTCAGATATTGGCAAACTATTTATCGTTGGAGAATTATCAACTTACCCAAGCCGCCAATGGTATAGAAGCCTTAGACATCATTAAAAATGGTTTTCAGCCTGACTTGGTTTTACTAGATGCGATGATGCCGCGCATGACTGGGTATGATGTTTGTAAAAAACTGCGTGAATCCTATCCAGCTACTGAACTGCCTGTGTTGATGTTGACGGCGAATGAAAAAGTGAATGACTTAGTGGCAGGATTTAGTGTGGGCGTGAATGATTATTTAACAAAACCAATTGCCAAAAATAAGCTTTTGGTTAGAATTAAAACTCATCTACGCTTATCAACAATTGCTAAAGAAAATGCCAAACTTTACTCAGCCGTGCGTGAAAGTGAGCGGAGATTGACGCAATTTTTAGACGCCGTACCTGTGGGGATTTTTATCCTTGATGCCAAGGGCAAACCCTACTATGCTAATGAAGCGGCTAAGCAGATTTTAGGTCAAGGAATTGTCGAATCTGTCACTATTGAAGAATTAGCCGAGGTTTACCAAGCCTATCGTGCGGGAACGGATCAACTCTACCCCACTCACCAAATGCCCTTAATGCTGGCATTACAGGGTAAACCTGCCACAATTGATGATATGGAAATTCACCGAGGGGATCAGATTATCCCGATTGAGCTTTGGGGAACTCCGATTTATGAGGAACAGGGGGAGGTTGCTTATGCGATTGTCGCCTTTCAAGATATCCGCGATCGCAAAAAAGCGGAAGCGGAACGGGAAGCTTTTACTCGTGAGCTATTTCAACTCAATCAAGCCTACGAACGGTTTGTTCCTGGTCAATTTCTTCAGTTTTTGCAGAAAAAAAGTATTGTGGATGTGCAACTAGGAGATCATGTCCAACGGGAAATGTCTGTTCTTTTTGCCGATATTCGTAACTTTACGGCTCTATCCGAGCAGATGAATCCTCGTGAAAATTTTAATTTTATTAATGCATTCTTGAGTCGCATGGAACCTGCCATTCGGGAAAATAATGGCTTTGTTGATAAATATATTGGCGATGAAATTATGGCACTGTTCAGTGGCAATGCTGATGAAGCACTGCAAGCGGGAATTTCTATGTTTGATCGGTTGGCTTTATATAATCAACATCGGGCTAATTATAACTATGCATCCATTGAGATTGGTATAGGAATTAATACTGGGGAATTGATGCTTGGAACCGTGGGGGGATTTTCCCGTATGGATAGCACGGTGATTAGTGATGCGGTGAATTTAGCAGCTCGCCTGGAAGAATTAACCAAAATCTATCAAGTTCGACTGTTAATCTCGCACCATACGTTCTTGAAGTTGTCGAATTCCGAGGACTATGGGATGCGCCTCATTGATAAGGTGAATGTGAAAGGGAAAGCGAAAAAAGTGACCGTCTATGAAGTCTTTGAGGCTGATCCGCCCCAGATGCGAAGGGCGAAGCGGACGACGAAAACGGTGTTCGAGCAAGGGCTAATGTTATATTATCGCGATCGCCTCTCAGAAGCAGCTCAACAGTTTAGCGAATGTTTGCAGGTTATTCCAGAGGATAAAGTGGCGCAACATTACCTCAAACGCTGTCAGCATCGGATGCGATGATGTTACAGCAGATTTGGTGGTTGATTCGGAATTTAAACCTTACAGTTATCGGTGGGGAGGGCTGGTTTTGTTGTTCATTGATTGGTGACAAGTTGTTTGAGTGGCTAAACCCGCCCCTACATTTATTAATTTTTTCCATCATTAAAATACTAGATATCGGTAAAAAATCGGTTGATTGATACCTCAATTGTGGGAAATGCTAAGGGGAAAATAGTGCCTTGAGTGATCACGAATGTTTCCAAGTATTCCCCTTGCTGAGGCTGTCGAAAGACGTGGACTTGATGAGCTTTGAGATTCACCACCCAGTATTCTGGAATATCTGCCAAGGCATAGGTTTTCCGTTTATCATTGAGATCATAGTCTAACGTAGACTGAGAGATTTCAATCAGCCAAAAAATATCCTGAGGATAGGGATGATGCTGGAGATATCGTTGTCGAGGCGGTTGGACAATGGCGACATCGGGTTGGGGTTCGGAATCAGCCAAAGTAATCGGATGAGCTTCTCGCACCACGGCTAGTCCCTGTAACAGCGAACGTAGATAGTGGACACCCCCTTCGGTTACATAGCTATGGATTGGTCCTTCTGGAGGCATTTCTACCAGTTCTCCTTGCAAAAGTTCGACCCGACGGTTACTGAGAATACCAGTCTCGATCAGGCGATGATAGTCGGCGACTGTCCATTTGACTAAAGTTGTCATGAGTTGTGTCAATTCAGTAACAATAGACCCTTCCGCTTCCATAGTACGATCGCGAATAAATGGAGATGCGGTACGATCTAGCATTTGCTTGTTAAAATTTCTGTTAATTCTCGTTTTAGAGTGTCATGGCTGATACCGTTCTCGACGTTCGCAACCTGCAAGTCAAATTTAAAACCGATGAAAAGGAAGTCCTGGCTGTTGATGGGATTAGTTTTCAAGTGAAACGGGGGCAAACCCTGGGTATTGTCGGCGAGTCGGGTTCGGGGAAGTCAGTCACCTCATTGGCGGTGATGGGGTTAGTGTCAACGCCGGGTAAGATTACTCAGGGGGAGATTTATTTTACAGCCAAAGCCGATGGCGCTCAACCCAAAGACTTGCTGAAGCTGAACGAGGAACAAAAACGCCGGTTTCGGGGTGGTCAAATTTCGATGATCTTTCAGGAACCGATGAGTTCCCTCAACCCCGTCTACACGATTGGGTTTCAGCTTATCGAGGCTATTTTACAGCATCAGAAGATTGACAAACGCAAGATTAACAAACGCGACGCACGGTATCAGGCGATCGCACGGTTGCAAGAAGTCCGTCTGATTCCTCGTGATGAGGAACTTGAGCAGGAGTATAAGCAAGAAAATCCTGATCACGCCGCCGCTACAAATCGAGCGATTAGCCAGTACCTGAATCAGCGTAAACAGGAAATGCTCAAGCGCTATCCTCACGAACTATCGGGGGGTCAATTGCAACGGGTGATGATTGCTATGGCAATTGCCTGTGATCCTGAAATTCTGATTGCGGATGAACCCAGTACCGCCTTAGATGTCACCGTACAGGCGGAAATTCTGGACTTGCTGCGGGAGTTGCGAGATCAGCGAGGAATGTCGATGATTTTTATCACCCACGACTTAGGCGTGATTGCTGAAATTGCTGATAGTGTGGCGGTGATGTATAAGGGAAAAATTGTCGAAAGTGGCGATGTCTGGCAGATTTTTGCTAATCCTAAACATCCTTACACGAAAGGATTATTAGCCTGTCGTCCGACTTTAGAAAAACATCTAAAATACTTACCCACTGTGGCTGACTTCATGGAGGAGGTGACAACAGAGGAGGGGAAGGTAGAAATTCGCGAAAAATATCCGACGATTGATGAAAATGGGGCAAAGGTTCAGCGAGATAATCTCGCCATTGCTGATGCTTCAGCCTCTCCCCTACTTGCGGTTGAAAATCTCCGGGTGGGGTTTCCTGTATCCAACGTATTTGGCAAGACTAAACGCTATATTATGGCGGTCAATGATGTGTCCTTTAAGGTTTACAAAGGAGAAACATTGGGACTGGTGGGGGAATCAGGCTGTGGTAAATCGACCCTTGCTCGGACATTATTGCGTTTAATTGAACCGATGGAGGGTAAGGTTATATTTGACAATAAAGATATCACCCATCTAAAAGGCAAGCGCTTGCGGCAAATGCGGCAAAAAATGCAAATTATTTTCCAAAATCCTTTTAGTTCCCTAGATCCCCGGATGAAGATTGGGGATGCGGTGATGGAACCGTTGGTAATTCATAAATGGGGGGATAACGCCAAAGCACGTCGCGATCGCGCCGCCTATTTGTTTGATCGGGTGGGTTTAAAGCCAGACTGGATGAAGCGCTATCCCCACGAGTTTTCTGGGGGACAACGCCAACGGGTTTGTATCGCCAGGGCGCTAGCACTTGAGCCTAAGTTTATTATCTGCGATGAATCGGTTTCTGCCTTGGATGTGTCGGTACAGGCGCAGGTACTGAATCTG
This sequence comes from Coleofasciculus sp. G1-WW12-02, assembly GCF_040219735.1. Lineage (NCBI taxonomy): Bacteria > Bacillati > Cyanobacteriota > Cyanophyceae > Coleofasciculales > Coleofasciculaceae > Coleofasciculus > Coleofasciculus sp. G1-WW12-02. The sequence continues at coordinate 43,509 of NZ_JAVJRX010000145.1, forward strand.
CTGAAGGAGTTACAGAGTGAGTTAAAGGATGAGTTGAATCTGACGTATATCTTTATCTCCCATGACTTGAGCGTGGTCAAATTTATGAGCGATCGGATCATGGTGATGAATAAGGGCAAAATCGAGGAAATTGATGCGGCTCAAAGCATTTACCGGGAACCGAAAACAGAGTACACGCGCCAGCTTATTGCATCTATTCCCACCGGAAGCTTGGATCGGATTCAGCAACAACAAGCAGGGCGAGGATTGATGCCTTGGTCTGATATTAGCGAGTTGTCTGATGGAAACAAACCCTCGGCTAAACTCCAGTATCAGCTTTTTGACATGGTTCAGGGGGATTGGCAAGTGGCTAAGGGGTTACTGAGTCAGGTGAAAAGCATTAATCCGGGGCATTCTGAGGATTGGTATTGGCAAAAAGTCATTGGGGATTTAGAACGCGATCGCTAATAGATTCGGGGTGGGTTTCATACAGCACGATCCGTAGGGGCGGGTTTTACAGATAACTTATAGCAACAAACCGATAACTTAACTAAACCCGCCCGGTTATCAGGGTTTCCCACGCGATCGCGGCGGGTTTATTTACTTATGGGTCAAACCCAAAGGATAGTTGTAAAACCCGCCCCTACAGATGGTTAGGGTTCCGGTTATCAGGGTTTGTGACGCGATCGCGGCGGGTTTATTTACTTATGGGTCAAACCCAAATGATAGTTGTAAAACCCGCCCCTACAGATGGTTAGGGTTCCGGTTGTCGGGGTTTGTGACGCGATCGCGGCGGGTTTATTTACTTATGGGTCAAACCCAAATGATAGTTGTAAAACCCGCCCCTACAGGTGGTTAGGGTTCCGGTTATCAGGGTTTCCCACGCGATCGCGGCGGGTTTATTTACTTATGGGTCAAACCCAAATGATAGTTGTAAAACCCGCCCCTACAGGTGGTTAGGCTTGGTTTTGAATAAAGGTGATTATTATGGCAACTGCTGAATTTAATTTTCTGGCAGAATTGAATTATTTTTTGCCCTCAAACAAACGTCATGTTAGTTTTCCTCATGAGTTTAAAGGGCGAACCTCGATTAAGGATATGATTGAATCGTTGGGGGTTCCTCATCCAGAAGTAGATGCGATTGTGGTTAATGGAGAATCGGTTGATTTTTCCTATATTGTCCAAGATCGCGATCGCGTCACAGTTTGTCCAATTTCGGTGTTAGATGAAATCAATCCCAGTATCCGGGTGAGTCCCCCTGAACCCCAGGAGTATCAGTTTGTCCTGGATATTCATTTAGGTAAATTAGCCAATGCGTTACGGTTGTTGGGGTTTGATACGCTTTATCGCAATGACTACGCTGATCCAGAGTTAGCGAGAGTTTCTGCGGATGAGCAACGGATTCTGTTAACTCGCGATACCCGATTACTGATGCGTTCTCAGGTGAGTTATGGGTATTATGTGCGCTCCAAAAACCCAGATGAACAAATTATTGAAGTTTTGCGCCGCTTCAATTTATTTGATGCTATTTTACCCTTTCATCGGTGTATCCGCTGTAATGGGGTATTAGTACCTGTTGAAAAAGACGCGATCGCGGATCAGTTACCGGAGCAAACGCGGCAATCTATTGATGAGTTTCATCGCTGTCAAACCTGTCAGCAGATTTATTGGCAAGGGTCACATTTTGAACGGATGCAACAGTTTATTAAACAGGTTATGGCGGCACAACCTCAACCTGATGATTCCTGACAACAGATGAAGCTTAAACTATTACCCCATTATAACCCTTTATTACTATGATTTTTATTAATCCTAAAACTGACTTTGCTTTTAAAAAAATATTTGGCTCTGAGCAAAGCAAAGATATTCTAATCAGTTTTTTAAATGCTCTGCTCTACCAAGGACGAGCCGTTATCCAAGATGTAGAAATTCTCAATCCCTATCTGGCTCCCCAAATTCAGGGGATTAAAGATACGTACTTAGATGTGAAGGCTAGGATAACTGGCGATAAAACGGTGATTATTGAAATGCAAGTTTTGAATGTAGAAGGCTTTGAAAAGCGAATTTTATATAACGCGGCGAAAGCCTATTCCATTCAATTACAACCTGGAGCAGATTACACGATACTGAGTCCAGTGATTGCTTTAACTATTACCGACTTTGAAATGTTTGAGCATCTGAATCAGGTCATTTCTAATTTTATTCTCAAAGAAAAGAGACTCTTGACAGATTATCCAATTAATGATTTAGAGTTAGTGTTTGTAGAGTTACCCAAGTTTAGCAAAAGCTTAGAGGAGTTAGAGACATTAACTGAGCAATGGATTTATTTTATCAAAACAGCTAGAACTCTAGAGACTATCCCCGAAAGTATGGCGCAAGTGCCAGAAATTCGCAAAGCCTTTGAAGTGGCGAATCAAGCGAATCTAACTAGGGAAGAATTAGAAGCTTTAGAACAGCGAGAAATATATATCCACGCTCAACGTAATGCGATTCGACGGGCATTGAGACAGGGGAAAGAAGAAACCCGTCGAGAAATTGCCAAGCAACTTCTGGATGTGTTAGATAAGGAAACAATTAGTCGGAAAACGGGGTTAAGTCTGGAAGAAGTGCGACAGTTCAAAATCGATGAATTAAATGATGAATAATAATTGGGTTTGTAGTAAGGGCTTGACGCTGAGATTGTGTTGGGTAAGAAGCATCAACCTAACTTACTGGTGTGGGTTGAAAAATTGAATTACACCCCATTGTCCATTTATTAACCACTGCGGATCATCCTGATTCAATCGCTTAATCTGATCAGGTTTCAATCCGGCGGCGAGTTCAGCTTTGAAGGTGCGTAAGGCGGCTAATGGTGCGGGAAAATAGCAAACAATGTCTTCCCAAGGCGTAGTATAATCCCATTGGCGATCGCCTAGTAAGCGACGATAATTGGCATCTCCTTTGATAATCACAAGTTGGGATTGATTCAATTCACTGCGCCATCGTTCTGGCATTTCCCAAAAGGCGAGGGGGGCTGTCCAATAGGAATCCTCGCAGCAGATGATGTCCCCGTTTTCAATATAATTCTGGAGACGTTTTCCGAGAAATTGTACCTCCTGATTGCTATGTTTACACAGAACGTTGATGGTGTGGTGAACATCCTTAATCATGGCATCAGAAACAAATACCGGATGATGCTTCAGATGTAAGTAAATCGGTTGAGCGATTCCACTGTTTACTAAAAAGTCAGCTAAACACAAATCACAGAACAACTCAAACCCAGCATTATCCACAATTAAATCAATGCGAACTCCCTTAAGGTGAGCAATGTGATCTGCAATTTGGGGTGTATGATCAACTAACAAATTTGCCTGTTCGCGATAGGCTTCAATATTCATCCGCTGACTTTCCCCAGCGTCAGTGGGGAACAGGCTTAAGTCGATGCGATTTCCCCAAAGGGCAAAATAAAATAGGGCGATTAAATCGATGCGCTTCCATTGTCCTTGAGAATCAACAAAGGTGTTAATTTTTCCACTCATTGTCTCAATGGCGGACATTACCTTTGCTAAACTGCTGTGTTTTTGCGGTTCAAAGGGATCGACTCGGTGCCATTTTCCCGGTTGAAAGTAGTGGGTGGCTTCTAAGATGCGACGGTAGAGATAGACTTCTGCGGGATACCAGGGGATATCAATCCAACGCTTTCCCTGGTAGGGTGCTATATAGGTATTCCAAGCCTCTAAATCGGGTTGAGTTTCATCCTCAAGCGATCGCACGGTTCCATAAGGCAATTCCTGACGCAGATTCTCTAGATTCTGAGTAATCGAGGCGGGATAATTGTTAGATGCGATCGCACGTTCAAGAATCGTCACCCAGCGTTGCGTCAATGTCTGGTGAGCAAAGGAACCCTCCTCAGACATCATCAGGGGTGGAGGGATAGGGATACAGGGTTTAGTGGGGGACATAATTGTGCGATCGCTAATTACTGCTCAAAAGTGCTGTAGGGAACGAAGCCGCGAGGCTAACGAGGCTAAACAAACTACGTGCGGCTCTATCCTGCGGCTCCCCTCTCTAAATTACAACACGCGGGAGTCGGTGCTTAAAGCCACAAAGGATTTCCCAGGATATTGTATTTAAAGAGATTGCCCAGTCATCCGCAGAAATTTGCTGATCTCCGTCTCGTCCAATTAAAGTAACTATTTCACCAACCTGTAAATCGGGAATATTACTCACATCCAGCATCAGTTGATCCATGGTAATTGCCCCAATTTGTGACACCCGTTCACCCCGAATTAATCCGATCATTTTATTCGAGAGGTTCCGGGGAACACCATCGGCGTAACCGATACCAACTACAGCCAACTGTAGCGGTTTCTGGGCGATAAATTTATATCCATAACTAACCCCTGTTCCTGGAGGTATTGTTTTCACTTGGGTAACCCGGCTTTTGACTTGCATGACGGGTTTCAGGTTGACTTTTGGGTGTAAATGTGGTGCGGGATAGAGTCCATAAATCGCTAATCCGACTCGTACCCAATCGTAATGCAAGGCAGAATCAGTTAACGTGGCGGCGGAGTTGGCTAAGTGTAAACAGGGTGGTACGATATTCGCGGCATGAAGTTCAGCAATAGCCGATTCAAATCGCTGATGCTGTAGTCTCATGACTGTGGGATCTGGACTGTCTGCTGTGGCTAAATGAGAATAAACACTGGCTATTTCTAAATGAGATAATCGCTGAACTAATCGCACAAACTCTGTAGCTTGTTGCCAAGGCATTCCTAAGCGAGACATTCCTGTATCAACTTTGAGATGAACCGATAAGGGGGTTTGGCTACGACTGAGGGTATCAGAAAAGACCAAAGCCTGTTGGGGTGTACAGATAGTGGGTTGTAAATGCCAATGGGCGATCGCACGCACTTGTTCGGGGGTATTAGTTGCGCCTAAAATCACGATGGGCGCGTCAATTCCCGCTTCTCGCAGTTGAATGCCTTCTTCTACTGTAGCGACACATAATCCATAAGCACCTGTGGCGAGTGCGGTTTGGGCAACCATGGTGGCACCATGTCCATAAGCATCCGCTTTCACCACCGCCATGAGTTGGGTTTTAGCAGACAAAAGCTGCTTTAATTGGTTCAGGTTATGGGAAAGTGCCGCGCGATCGATTTCTACCCAGGCGCGTTCGGTTAATCCGCCAGAGACTTGCCAGATGTTGGGTATTAACCCACTGGTTGGGATGAGTTCTCGCATTTTCGTCCACTCCTCAATATCACTCTAAAATGCCACACAGCTTAGCATACCCATCTCACCCAAAAATTAACCCTACTACATTAGCAACCTAGCTGAAATTTTGGCTGGTGGGCATTGCCCACCCTACAGAAAACCTAAAATCGTCTTATGGAGTAATGAACGGATTTCCGGTGACTTATCGTTTTGAGTTTTATCCTTACCAGCGACAATTTCGACATCCCCTAACGACTCATCATGGCATCTGGAAAGTACGCGAGGGGATTATTCTGCGTCTTTCTGATGAAAAGGGGCGAGTGGGTTGGGGCGAAATTGCCCCACTTCCTTGGTTTGGTTCTGAAACCTTTGAACAAGCCTTAACCTTTTGTCAGCAGTTCCCGTCTCAGATTACATCAACGGATATTTTTTCGATCCCGGCTGAATTCCCCGCCTGTCAGTTTGGCTTTGAGTCAGCCTGGGAAGAATGTAGAGATGTAGCAGGCTATGTCTGGGAAACTGAAAAAATAAGCCCGTCGTTACTTAATTCCTCATTGAACTATAGCTATCTTTTACCCACAGGGGAAGCGGCGTTAACGTCTTGGCAGCAAGGTTGGCAACAGGGCGATCGCACGTTTAAATGGAAAATTGGTGTAACGTCCATGGAGTCGGAACTGAGGTGGTTTGACCAATTGGTTCAAGCCTTACCCCAATCAGCTCAATTACGCTTAGATGCTAATGGTGGACTCACACAAAATCAAGCACAACAGTGGTTGCAGATGGCGGATCAGGCGGGAATTGTCGAGTTTCTGGAACAACCCTTGCCGCCAGAGGAGTTTGCTGCCATGAGGGCAATGTACGACCAGTATAGGACAGCGATCGCTCTTGATGAATCTGTCGCCACGTTGAACCAACTCAAAACCTGTTATCAGCAGGGATGGCGGGGGATTTTTGTGATTAAAGCTGCGATCGCGGGATCTCCGAAACAACTCCGACAATTTTGTCAAACCCACGATGTAGACGTGGTTTTCTCCTCCGTCTTTGAAACTGCGATCGCCAGACAAGCCGTTCTCAACCTAGCCACAGAATTATCTCATCCCCATCGGGCGGTTGGGTTTGGAGTAAATCACTGGTTTGTGGAATAAGTAGGTAGGGACAATAAAAGTTAACTGTAGAGATGTTCTAATCTTCAACAATTTCAATTAATTTTGTTTTAGCCGACAACCCTGATTTAATTTGAACTTGAGACTTAGTAACATTGAACTTTTCTGCCAGTAGCCCAATTAACTCCTTATTTGCTTTGCCATCCACTGGCGGCGACTTCAGATTCACTTTTAATGTCCCATCCGCCATTTCTGCTATCGATTGCGTTTTAGCATTGGGTTTAACTTTCACTGATTTTTTCATACGTTAACCTCGACCCACTTGCATTAATAAACAACACCAATCTACTCATTGGAGTTGAAGCGCCCTCTCTCCAATACCTTGATTTTACCCCTCCCTAACCCTCCCCTTACCAAGGGGAGGGAACTCGAATCATTTTAGTCGGGAGGTTTGTCCTAATTCCAGCTTACGAATTCGGTGTTTGTTCCGGGAACATACATTTATCCGAATCACAACCAGCGGGTCCTGCTTCGATTAATTCACCCGAATCATATTTCTCCAAAGCGGGATAAAATTCAGGCAGTTTTCGTCGCTGTTGCACCTCTTGCATCAATTGCTCGTAGGTCGCTTTATCAATCGGTTCAAAGGGCAAACGCGGGAACGATTGATGGTCATCAAACCGCGCCAATAGCGCCGCTGAAATATACCCGTCATCATTCTGAATCGCTTGATAAATCTGCTCTCCTAACTGTTCAATTTCATTGACGCGCAATTCCCAGGTTGAAGAGGTGTTATGTGTTACATACCAGCGCTGAACTTGCATGGCAAAATCCATTTGTGCCAATGCAGAAAACTGACTGATATCAATTTCATCGGCACCTGGTAAATCTGCCCACGATACAGCCACCGGAATTTCCACTAACCATTCTGAACAGGCTTCAGCAAACGGATCATTCAATAGATTTCCGTTTTCATCTTTATCCGATTGCGATGGGGTGACATTGTAACCGTAATCGATACAAGCCAAAGCTACCGGATCATTCTTTCTAAACGTAATTCGGCGAAGAAATCGCTGTGCTTTGGGTGGATGCCAACCCGGAGATGCCCCCGTGAGTAGAGATTTTGTCCCAGAAGGTTGAACAGTTGTACAACGATTGGGGCGTTTAATCCCATGCTTATCGCAATACTCCCACACCACCCGATGCACAATATCGCGCCACCGGGTTAAATAGGCTTTTTCTTGTTGCTTGAACTGTACGCCTTCGACGGTATCTGGGCGTCCCTCTGTCCACCAGCGTAACCAGTCTACGCCAAAAGCTTTGACAAAGAAATCGAATAATCCGGTGAAGGATACGCCAACAATTGGGTCTAATTCCCGTGATTTTTGATACCGTTCCTCAACAAATTTATGGTTGAGCAAAATGGCAACGGAAAGCGCCCCAGCACTGAATGCCTCCTCTTGTTCTTTCTGGTTATTCGGATCAATTTGATTCAGGTGAATTTCGGCTAAATTACAATGGAATACTGAGCCAATAATTTCACCGCAGGGATTTAAGCCAAACCGCTGCAAGCGATGCTCAATTTCATCGGGTGTCAAATTCGGATACTTTTCCTTTAACCAGTGACTCGCTTTTCCTTGTTCATAAGCTTGCAAAAACTCTGTTTTCAACGCCGGAGTATCTAGCAAATCACAACTTGCCCTCGCCACGGCTTCTCCCGCCCATTGAATCGCACCTTCACCAGAATAATATTGTTTGCGAACTGCTGCAAGACATTCATCTAAAGTCGGTTTATGGTGAAAAACACGGGAATGATTTGCCATCCTCAATGCATCGCGTTCCGGATCAATGCGCCAGTTTCCATGTTCATCCTGTTGCCAAAGGTTATCCTTCGCATTGACAAACTTTTCATCATCACTAACCCCTTGGCGCATACCGGCACTATTAGACACTAGAATCCCTTCGCAGACAAATTCATGGATAGTTGCCACTTCAATGTCATAGGTTGGTGCGTTGCGGACATTAGTTTCTACAGATTTAACCTTGACGGGAATTAACCCCGTAGACTCCGGAACCAATCGCTTTACGGTTGGTGCAATAACTTGCTTTTGACCTGTTCCATAATGATAGCGATAGGTACTGACCAACGGTTTCACCATGTCTAGGGGAAATCCATGATCGTGAAACGATTTGGGGCGTTGTCGTTGTCGTTCACTAAAGGTACTGGAATCAGTAGACATGAAGGTTTGCACCGCTAAATAAGCCGATTCACCCACAGTGACTAACTCACCTTCCCATTTACCTGTGCGTTTACGAATTGAAGCACACAACCGTGTGGCAATTCCTAAAGAGGCATATAGAGTTTGGATTTGTCGCAAAAAGTCGGGATGAACAGAAGCCACTAAAACCCCTTGAGAATGACATCCATCGGCATCCGCTAAACCCGCTAAATAGGCTTCCCGAATAGCTTGAGTTCCCAATAAGATACATTCAGGTACAGACAGTGAGGTAAACGGCTGCTTAAACTGGGAAAGATACTGATTGAGGGCGGCAGAATTGAGTTGCAATTCAAAGGTCTTTGTTTTCCCCTGTTCTGGTGTTCTTAACGTATGAGTTGGCAAGCCAAACTGTTCAGCCACCGCAATCAAGCATTCTAGAATTTGCGGACTATCTTGGTGAATCCGCAAGCGCACCCGCCAACCATCAGAACTGACTGAACCATCTCCTTGTAAATACCCTAAGAAATACGCCACCTCTGAGGTTAACGCTGGCACGGTGATTGGTTTAGCCTGGGAACTTAGTTTTCCTTTAAATTCAGGCAACTCCGTTGGGGTTCCCATAATTTTCTGGGGAACAAAGACTAAGCGATCGCCTGCTTTCAAGTCTTTGGCTTTAACCATTTTATAGTTGCCATAAATGTCGCTGAGTACAGCAACTTTATGATCAGGGGTACAGTCCAAATAACCATCCTCGGTTTTGATCCGACAGAGGGATTGAACGCCTTGATCAAAGAAATTGGTTACGGGATAAAACCCGTTACTGGTTAAAACGCGATCGCCAATGCGAATTTTTTCAATGGCAACTAATCCAGACTCTGTGTGAACCAATGAACCCGCCGGTAAACAGCGTCTGACATTACCCGCGACAACCACGACAGCGGCTTCATCAATTAAAAGACAGCATTCGACTGAATTTAATTGCCGTCCCAAAGCTTTATTTAAAATCGCCGCACATCGCTGATAAAGTTCCGGTAATTTAATCGGATTTGCTACCCCGCCAAAGCCTTTTAGGGATTCTCCAGCGGGACGGATATCACTCACATTAATGGATACCTGAACTTCCCCAGAAAACTGTTCATCTGTGGATAATTCCAACAGACTTTGATAGGACTTAACCCACCCTTGACGGGAGTCCCCGACATAAATTGTCACCTGATTCCCATCAATTTTTACCTCGGTTTTTTCGCGCCGTTCCTCCGATGGCGTTGTGCCAATTTCACCCTCTAAGATTACATTTAGATGATTGCGAATTGGGGGTAACTGGTTAATGTATTGGGGTTCCAAAACTGCCCCTGTGCCGCAGCCCATCATGGCTAGATCCATCATTAAGCCAAAGGCACGCCAGTCTACTACATTTGTAGAGGTACAATTATAAGCGCCAGAGAAATTCTCCGGATTTTCCAGCCAATCGGTGCCGCCGACCCATAACCAGCGTCCTGAGGGTAAACTTTTAATCTGGTGCATCATCCGTTCCAGCAGGGCAGTTTCTGCTGGAGTCAGCTTACCCAGTTTGTTCAATCCTTGAATTGTGCGATCGCAAACCTCCCTCCACGTCTCTCTACCCTTGGCTGTGCGGCGGCTGTAGGTTCTGAAAAATACCGGATTTGCTGTCGGTGCTGTTTCCGGAAAATCACCATTAAGATGTTTTCGCTCAAGCTCTCTTACCATCGTGATAATCTGCTGTTAATTTTCGCTAAACCTTGACTATAGGTTATGTCAGATATAGCGTCAAAGCTTGAAAAATCTCTAAATTTGCGCTAAGTGTAGAGACGTTCCATGGAACGTCTCTACAAACCACGAGTCACCTGATCCAACTGTTCCACCTCTTCAGGGGTTAAACTCCACCCCAACGCCCCAGCGTTTTGTTGGGCTTGCTGGGCAGTTTTCGCCCCCGGAATCGGCACCACACCTTGAGCAATTAACCAATTTAGCGCCACCTGCGCAGGCGTGCGATCGTATCTTTCCCCCAATTGACGCAACAGTTTGATCACAGAGGCAATCTTCTCTAACCCCCCTTTACTAAAACGCGGATCAAGCTGACGCGCCCCTGTGGGTTTCACATCGCTTTCTGGGGTGTACTTCCCGGTTAATAATCCTTGGGCTAAAGGACTATATGCCAAAATCGTCACCCCCAATTCCCGCGCCGTATCCAAAGTGCCATTCTGCTCAATTTTCCGCGCCAGTAGAGAATATTGCACCTGATTCACCGCCAAAGGAATTCCCCTAGCCGCAAGATAACCGTGCGCCTCCCGCATTTGTTCGGCGGAGTAATTACTCACCCCCACCGTGGCAATTCTCCCCCGTTGCACCTCATCCGCTAGGGCATTCATTAAGGTTTCTTGACTCATGAAGAAGCTAAAGGGAGAATGAACCTGATACAGCGCAACTTGCTCAACCTGTAACCGTTTTAAGCTATCCGTTAAAGCGTCAGACACCGACTGTGATGTAAAGCGCCAGGGGACAGGGAAGTATTTTGTGGCTATCTGGGCTGGACGTCCTAATTCTTTCATAAACCGTCCCAACAGCGACTCGGATTCTCCTAATCCGTACACTTCCGCCGTGTCAAAAAAGCTGACTCCTGCATCTAAGGTAGCGGCAAAGGCGTCTCGTACCTGAGATACCCCATAATCGTTGCCGTAGCCCCAGAACAGCTTATCGCCCCACGCCCAAGTGCCAATGCCTACGCTGGTTACGGTGGGACCATTTTCAGCTAAGGTGGTTGTCTGAATTGTCATTCCCTGCGCTCCCAATTCGTTACATTTCTTAATGTTTATTGTATCGGGTTTTGCTGGTGGCGACTCTTACTGGACTGTAGACTAATTCAACAGAGCCGGAAACAAAAAGTCTCGCGATCGCACTAAAGTAGCGGCAAGGTCGGATGCTCAAACAGCCTAAGTAGACCAAGGATTTATGATCGCGACACCCGTTCCGGCAAAGTCGTTTTCGTTGCGGGTAACCAGATGCAGAGAATGTTGAAGGGCGATCACGGCAATCAAAGAATCCATTACAGGTAGAATTCGTCCTTCGGGTTCGAGCCGTCCCACTAATTCACCCCACAATAGCATTGTTGTGATGTCAATGCCTAAAATTCGTCCGGCAAAGCGAGTTGGAAGGGTTTCGTTAAGCCAGATTGTCAGGGCGTCTTTGCGTTGGGATGCGGTAAGTTTATTGATGCCTTTGGCGATTTCACCGATTGTAATCACGCTAAGGTAGAGTATTTCAGGAGGTTGGGCATCAAGCCAGTCTACAACTCGCTGATTGGGCTGTTTAGCAACCAGTTCGGAAATAAGGCAGGTATCAAGGAGATAGGTCATAGGACAAAACGATCGCCTGGAACAGAGCGATCACGACTGAGGTCGAGTTCTCCAGTCGCAGCGACTTCAGCCAAGGGAGAGCAGCGAAAAAACTCGGAAAGCTGGGTGGAGGGTTCTGGGGAAGGGCTACTCCAAAGATCGTTGAGACTCTGGGCAAGCAGTTGGATAAGGCGAAGTTTATCGCTGGGTGGGAGACGGAGAAGTTGTTGTTCAAGTTCTGGAGATAGGTCAAGGATGAGGGGCGCCATAGTCTTTGCCGAGCCAAAATCTACGTTTATTCTATCTTTCTCTATCCTCACTCGTAGGACTATTGTCAACTAAGGTGGTTGTCTGAATTGTCATTCGCCACGCTCTGATTTAGTTACATTTCTTCATATTTGTTGATTTTATCGGGTTTATTGGTTACAGACTCTCAGGAAACGTATAGTTTTATATGGGTCATTAAGAATAAACTCCAGCAAGCGATCGCGTCTGAACGGCTATGGAAACCAGTGATTTTACTCAGTCCCCACCCACTCCCTCATTCCCGGAGAAACCCCTGCCCAGAATTGGGATTTTGACCATGTTCCGCCTGGGTTTATTCCAGATGGGGTTAGGCATTATGGCGATTCTCACCTTGGGTATCCTCAACCGGGTGATGATTAGCGAACTAGGGATTAATCCGGCTTATGCTACGGGGGTTTTAGCCATGCATCAACTGGTTGCCCCTGCTAGAATTTGGTTTGGTCAGCTATCCGATGCTAAACCCCTCTTTGGATATCACCGCAGTGGTTATGTTTGGCTGGGTACCGCCGGATTTACGATCGCGGCTTTTTTGGCGGTCCAGGTGATGTGGCAACTTGGTGAAGCGGTACAAAGGGCGGGAGGCTGGACGTTAAATACAGAGATATTAGGCTGGACAGGGGTATTGGCATTAATTTTTACCCTCTATGGCTTAGCCCTAAGTGCCAGTTCTACCCCATTTACCGCCATGCTGGTGGATGTTTCTGATGAGGACAACCGCTCGAAGTTAATTGGCACAACCTGGTCAATGCTGATGGTGGGTATTATTATTGGCGGGATTACTGGGGGTATCTTGCTCAAAAACCTTGATCCAGCAGAAACCGCCTCACCGATTGGTGCAGAGGTTCTATCCTCGTCATTAGCGACATTACAGACTCCCCTCAACCGCCTGTTTATTATTGTGCCACTAGTCGTTATGGGATTAGCGATCCTGGCAACTCTGGGAATTGAGAAAAAATACTCCCGCTACGCCTCTCGTTCGAGTTTAGTAGAGCGAGAAGACCAAGTTACGTTGGGTAGGGCACTGAAAGTTTTAACCGCGAGTCGCCAAACGGGTTTATTTTTTACCTTTTTATTGGTGATGACGATTAGCCTGTTTATGCAGGAAGGTGTGTTGGAACCTTATGGCGCTGATGTCTTTGGTATGCCCATTGCTGAAACCACGCGGCTCAACGCCTATTGGGGGTTAGGCACATTAATGGGTGTGAGTACCACAGGCTTTTTAGTCGTACCTCATATCGGTAAGCAGAATACAACGAAATTGGGTTGTATTTCAGTGGCAATTAGCTTCTGTCTGATTATTCTATCGGGATTTACCCAACAGGGGGAGATTTTGAAGCTAGCGATGCTGTTATTTGGTCTAGCGGCGGGAATCACCACGACAGGGGGATTAAGTCTGATGCTGGATCTGACGGCGGCGGAAACAGCGGGAACCTTTATTGGGGCGTGGGGATTAGCTCAAGCGATGGCGCGGGGGTTAGCTACCTTTATCGGCGGTTGGGTGTTGTCCATTGGACAAGCTCTGTTTACTGTACCGGTGTTAGCTTATGGCTTGGTGTTTGCCTTGCAAGCCGTGGGGATGATTGTCGCTATATGGTTTTTGGGACGAGTGGACGTGCAAGAATTCCGGGATAATACCAAGCAAGCGATCGCGACGGTTATGGAAAATGATTTAGACGGGTAATATTGTAGGGGCGGGTTTCACCGTTATCGTTTTGGGTTGACCCAGATGTAACTCGCGCCTGCCCTAACTTAATGCCTGAGGGTGACAATTTCTATCCAGGGACTCTGGATGAGGGATTATATAGATTTTTAACCAATGAAGGAATTTTGGGCGTCTGTACTTGACTTTGCCAAAGAGATTACCAACCATGTCGGTGGCAAACTCCTGCCTGATTTTCGCTGCTGTCAGGCGTCGCAAAAAGCGGATGGGAGTTTGGTGACAAAAGCGGATCATTTGGCAGATGAGACGATTCGTCGTGCGATCGCGTCTCGGTTTCCGAGTCATGGAATCTTAAGTGAGGAAGGGGAACATCAGTTCCCTGATACGGAGTGGTGCTGGATTATCGATCCCTTAGATGGTACGACGAACTTTACCCGAGGTATCCCAATTTGGGGGATTTCTCTGGGTTTGCTGTATCAAGGCACACCTGTGTTTGGTTATGTCCATTTTCCTCCCATTGGACAATCCTTTCATGGCTTTTGGGCGGGAGAATCAGGATTACCTGATATTATCCCTGGGGCATTTATGAATGAGTTTTCTATCCACAGTAGTCCGGATGAACTCAGTAGTAATCACTTTTTTAACCTTTGCTCTCGCAGCACCTCACTCTTACAGCAACCCTTCCCCTGTAAAATTCGTATGTTAGGGGTTGCCAGTTATAACTTCATCACCGTTGCGACTGGAGCCGTTCTCGGTGGGATGGAAGCAACGCCTAAGATTTGGGATATAGCGGGGGCTTGGGTGATTGTGAAAGCAGCGGGTGCGGTTTGGGTGTCGTTGGAGTCAGAGCCGATTTTCCCGTTGCAAGCGGGTCAAGATTACGGCGGGCGATCGTTTCCCACGCTGATTGTCAGCCGTTCTGAATTAGTGGATGTGTTTAAATCCTATATCCAACAGCATTAGCTACCTCAGCTCCCAGACGTGCCATAGCATGTCTCTACCTAAAGGTGGGGGTCTGGGGGAGCTATAGTGCTGCGCCCACAATCTTTGATTTTTTAGGAAGCCCTCGGTATAATCTTTGATTTACCGAGGGAGGATGTCACACCAATCCCCCGCAATCTTGGCTTGAACCTTGATGATCGCTGTGCTGAGAGGTCATGATGGAAGCGGCAATACGTTAGACATAGCGATCGATCCTAACCTTATGCCAACTGTACAGATTAATCCGGGTACAGGGAAAAGGCAGATCGTGATCAGTGGTGACATCGGGAAAGTTGAATCTAACCCAAGGGTGCGACCAAACAGTATTCCAGGTAAACGGGAAGCGGCTTCTCAACCAGTACCAGGGTATCAACGTCCCAAGGCTCACTGATATGAGTGTTTTAGGTAAGCCCCCACGATGGCGATTGCCCTCGTTACAAGAAAAGGTAAGGGCGGGCTAAAGCCGCTTAGTCGGGGTCTACACAATCTGTTTTCCCTTCCCGTTCTTAGCCCGGTTTTTTTGAGAGTATTATGGAGCAATAGAGAATTTACCATGTCTTACGAGCAAGAAAAACAGGTAGCTATTGAGGCGGCGCTGACAGCAGCCAAACTGTGTGAGCAAGTTCGCCAAGAACAGGTGCCTGAAGCGATGGAAAAGAGTGATAAGAGTCCGGTAACGGTGGCGGATTTGGGTTCCCAGGCGGTTATCTGTCGAGCGTTAGGGATGGCGTTTCCTGATGATCTCGTGGTGGGCGAAGAAGATGCATCCCAGTTGCGTCAACCGGAAATGGCTGACCAACTGAATCGGGTGAGTCACTATGTCAAGTCTGTTGTTGGTGATGCGACATCGGATCAGATATTGGACTGGATTGATCGCGGCAATAGTGAGATTGGTGGGCGCTATTGGACATTAGACCCCATCGATGGCACAAAAGGCTTTCTGCGTCAAGATCAATATGCTGTGGCTTTAGCACTGGTGGAACTGGGTGAAGTGAAACTCGGTGTTCTGGCTTGTCCCGCCCTACCAATTTCACCCTACGAACCTGATGGAGAAAAGGGTGTCCTATTCGTAGCGGTACGGGGTCAAGGAGCAACCATGGTTCCCATCTCTGGTGGAAAACCTCAGCCGATTCAGGTGACGAAGGCTGATAGTAACGAGGCGATGCGCTTTGTGGAGAGTGTGGAATCCGGTCATGGTGATCACTCACGACAAGATGCTGTTGCCAAGGCGGTAGGAATTACAGCCCCTTCGTTGCGGATGGACTCTCAAGCCAAGTATGGTGCCGTCGCCTCGGGGCGGGCGTCGCTTTACCTGCGTTTGCCATCACCCAAGTCTCCCGACTATCGGGAAAAGATTTGGGATCATGCGGCGGGAACGATTGTAGTTGAGGAAGCTGGGGGACGAGTGAGCGATATGTACGGCAAACCCCTTAACTTTTCTCTGGGTGCCAAACTTTCTGATAATCAGGGGGTAATTGTCAGCAATGGTGTGATTCACGATACCGTGCTGAAAGCCTTGCGGGAAACAGCTAGCGTTTGACCTATTCCTACCCTCAATTGAAGACTATAGCGTAGTTACCAGTAGAGTAGGGGCTTGGTAACCAAGCCCCTACTTCATCGATGCGGGAAAATAATAGCAGTTATTTGTTGCCACACTCATCCTACTATGCCTGAAATACTAACGGAGATTAATCTACCGCCCCAATTTCCTGTTCGCCGAAACCCTTGATCTACCGTAGGGTGGGCACTGCCCACCCCAATTCCCCTTGTCTTTACAATATTAAAACTTAAACCTCGAACCTAAAAGTTTTATTTATATTAACCCCGATAAGAGACAGTTCCTCAACTTGAGATGAATGTCAGCTTTTAGCTCAAAGGTTTGAGCCTCATCTTATCGTTTCAGGTTGAGGATAACTGACTCCAAAGTATCAGCTTGGGTAAAGTTTCCAGCTTTGAGGTTATTGGAATGGCGTTGCAGTAAATCAATATCCTGGGGTTTCCAAGAAACTAGGGAGGTAACTAGGGCTATCTTTTCGGCTAAATCTTGTTGCACTCGTGGCAAATCTTGAGCGTTTTCCCAGACTTGCAGAAACAGTTCCAGTGTTTTTTTGCCCTCTTCATAGTTGAGTTCTGTCGGAGTTGATTTAGGATAGCCTAGCCATTTCAGCAGCATTTTTACTTCCTCAGTACCCCCACTCAATAAATAGGTGGCAAACCGCCATTGTTCAAAATCTGGTTGATTAGGTTCATAGACATTATTTAGAACAAAAACAATCTCATTTAATTCCAGTTTTCGGATATTAATTAATCCAAGAGCTACCCAGTTACGAATGGATGAGTCAACAGTTTCATCCTGAAGGAAGTTAAGAATTTCCGGGATGTATTGAGCGCCAGCTTTCCCCAGTTTACCTAATGCCTCAACCGCCAAAAAGCGACGAACATCATAATCAACGGTTTCATTCTTGAGGAAATTAAAAATTTCAGGAATGTATTGAGCGCTATCTTCCCCCAGTTTGTCTAATACTTCACCCACCAAGAAGCCACTAAGTCTTGGATCAACGGTGTCATCCTGGAGGAAATTAAAAATTTCAGGAATGTATGAAGCGCCAGCTTCCCCCAGTTTAATTAATGCAACAACTGCCAAGCCACGATGATCTGAAGAAACGGTGTCATCCTGGAGGAAGTTAAGAATTTCCGGGATGTATGGAGTGCTAGCTTCCCCCAGATTTCCTAATGCCTGAGCCGCCGATTTACGAATGTAGGAATCAACAGTTTTATCCTGGATAATGTTAAGAATTTTCGGGATGTATACAGCGCCAGCTTTTCCCAGTTTCCCTAATGCCTCAACCGCCGATTTACGAATCAACGAGTCAATGGTTTCATCCTGGAATATTTGGGCAATCTCAGGGGCGTATTCAGCCCCAGCTTTCCCCAGTTCACCTAATGCATAAGCCGACGATTCGCGAACTTGTGAGTCAATGGTTTCATCTTGGAGGATGTTGACAAGTTCAGGGGCGTAGGCAGCGCCAGCTTCCGCCAATTTGCCTAATACCTCAGCCGCCAAGCCACGAACTTTTACATCAGCGGTTTCATCCGTAAGGATGTTGAAAATATTAGGGGCGTAGGCAGCGCCGATTTCCCCCATATCCTTTAATGCATCAGCCGCCGATTCACGAACTTGTAAATCAACGGTTTCATCCTTGAAGATGTTGAGAATCTCTGGGATGTATACAGCGCCAGTCTCGCCCAGTTTACCTAATTTCTCAACTGCCCAGCTACGAACTAATGAATCAACCGTTTCATTCTTGATGACGTTGAAAATCTCAGGGATGTATACCAGCCCAGCTTCTCCCATATTCCTTAATGCATAAGCCAAGGCATAAGCCAAGGCATAAGTCGTCGAGCTTCGATCTAGTGAATCAACGGTTTCATCCTGGAGGAAGTTAAGAATTTCTGGAATGTATACAACCCCAGCTTCTCCCAGTCTGACTAATGCATTAGCCGCCCGACTACGAACTTCTGAATCAGCGGTTTCATCCTTGAGGATGTTGGCAATCTCAGGAGCATATATAGCCCCAGCTTCCCCCAGATTGCCTAATACATCAGCCGCCGAGCCACGAACCCACCCGTCAACGGTTTCATCCTGAACGATGTTGGCAATCTCAGAAGCGTATATAGCGCCCGCTTCTTTGAATCTAACTAATGCATCAACCGCCGAGCCACGAACCCAGCCGTCAACGGTTTCATCCTGGAGAAAGTTGAGAATATCAGGGATATAGTTGACACCCGCTTTCCCCAGTTTGTCTAATGCATCAGCCGCCGAACGACGAACCCATAAGTCAACGGTTTCATCCTGGAGAAAGTTGAGAATATCAGGGATATAGTTGACACCCGCTTCCCCCAGATTGACTAATGTATAAACCATCAGGTGACGATCTAGTGAATCAACAGTTTTATCCTGAAGGATGTTGGCAGCTTTCTCAGCAATATCCTCATCCTCTGGTTTTTCAATGACAGCTTGTAAGTCCTGTGGATCATATCGAGCTAATTGCCAGAATGCATATTCTTTAACTTTGTCATGCCCATCGTCGATGGCAGCGATTATCCCATCAATATGCCAGGGTTGCGGCTTGGGCTTGGGCGGTTCTTGAGCGCTAACCCAAGGAAGGGCAAGTGAGAGCGTCAGGAATAAGGTAAATAGAAATAGGAAAAAGGGATAAAAGGTTTTGGTTTGATTAAATTTATTGTAAGCTATTCTGGTCAACGTTTTCGGCGGCACGTATTGCCACTGCGATCGCACGCTGCACAGCCACCTCTTTTTGCCCGATAATAACCGCCTCTCCCGCTGTTCGCTGGGCAACAACACCACAGACACAAGCCGCCGCAAATCCATACACTCCTGCCATTTTTAATAATGTGCCACATTCCATCTCATAGTTGAGAATATTCAAACGGCGGTATTCTTGAGTGATGCCTTGAAGCTGACGCATTAAATAAGGATTCGCTGAATCGGTGCGTTCTTGCCCTTCATAAAATGTATCCACCGACGCCGTAATCCCCAGATAATGCTCAATCCCTAACTCCTGCGCCGCCTTAACTAATGCCACCGTCAGAAACGGATCAGCCGCCGCCGGATATTCAATTGGGGCAATATCATTGGCTGCACCTTGGCGACATAATGCCGCACGAGTAATCACAATACTACCCACAGGTATATAGTCTTGAATCGATCCACAAGTCCCCACCCGAATAATTGTCTCAATCCCCAGTTGCACTAACTCATTCACCACAATACTCACAGACGGTGCGCCCATCCCACTCGTCGCCGATAAGATGGGGCGATTATTGGACAGTTTGCCCAGATAACTCTTTAATCCCCGATTCTCCGAGAGCAGACGCCCATCCTGTAAATAGTCTTGAGCAATCTGTTCGGCGCGTTGCGGCTCACCGGATAACAGCGCCAGGGTAGGGGGTGGTGAACCGAGGTCATCTTGCCCGAAGCCAAGGTGATACATTGAGGAACTGGTCATAGCTTGAATGCGCGATCGCCAATTTTTCGGCTACCATTGATGGAATTTTACTTCAGGATAAAGTTCCCGTAAAAGTTAGGTTTTTTAGGGAAATAGTTTTGACTAAAAAATATATTGGCTAGCATGACTATGGTATCAATACCCTTAAACGGGTTGACTAAAATAGGTGAGAATAGCCAGAGCGACAAACAGAGTAAGAAGTAACCATCGACGCCGTTTGAGCATTTGGTCTAGATATCTATTCATAGAACTCCTTTTTTTAGCCTAACGATTAAAAGGAAACGAGGTAAATAGAACTATTATAAATGACAAGTAATATAGCTAACCTCAACAGAAGCGAGCATGAGGAGCCTCACCCCTGTCACCCTACTTACCCGAACAGCAGATGCCAACCCACTATTGCGATCGCTAAATCCGCGAGAATGTGGCTGACGTAACTTGACCATAAGGTACGATAGGTGAGATAACACCATGACCATACTGCCCCAGCGATGAATACGCCCAAGGAACCGAGTAGAACTACACCCCAATCGGCAGTATAAGCGGCTAATGCAATAATGTGATGGAGTGTGAATAGCATAGCACACAAAAATACGGCTCTTGTTCCAGATACCAATACCTCACATTTTTTATACACAAACCAACGCCAGATGTACTCTTCAATCAGGGCATTAATGAAGGTAAAATATAAGGCGCCACTCAGATAAACATTGGGGCTAGTAATCCCGGCTTGTTTTGCCTTAGTCCGCACATCTATAACATCAATCCACTGCTGACCAAACAGCCAATAGGCACTGATAATTATACCAAACATCAACAGTCCCAATCCTGCACCCGCTAACAACTCCTTTTTCTTCGGTAGGGATAGTTTAAATTTGCCATGATCCACCCAAATAAACCAGACTAGCGGTAGTGCAAGTAACCAGACTTTGCACAGGGAAAAGATTGTCTGTCCGAAAGAACCCGGAGCAATATATAATGCCATTGTTATCCCGAAGCTGGCAGCAGATACAAGTAATAACAATGCCAAGAGTGCATTTTTGCGGGGATGAGTTGTTAACATTTGACCTTCTGTCGCCCTAGGTTTAAGTTGTATTTAACCCTAAAGGGTTTAAGGGGAGTCACCCGCAAAGATATGTGCCACTTTTAGAAGTTGTCAATGGCTATTGAATTGACTTATCCTCTCACAGAGGCTGTCTAACCCTAGCCAGAACCGAAGATAGCGGTTACTACAAGCCAGCGCGATCGCACTTCGATTTCTGGTTCCGGTGGCTCTTGAAAACCAGACAGTTTGGTAACTGTCACAACGCTCTGCTGATCCTGATCCTGGTTATGATGACGTGAATAACTGCTATAACTCAAAAGCTTCTGGTGGTTATTCGGACTAGACATTAACCGTTATGATACAAAAAACACGCGGCGCGATCGCGGCTGGACATGAGAAAACGGCTGAGGCGGGTAGGGAAATGTTTCGTCTCGGTGGTAATGCGTTTGATGCGGCGGTTGCAGCGATTCTCGCCTCTTTTGTTACTGAACCGGGACTCACCTCAGCGGCGGGGGGTGGTTTCCTCTTAGCCCATACCCCAACGAATGATAATATTCTCTTTGATTTTTTTTGCCAAACCCCACGTCAAAAACGTCCTGAGAAGGACATTGATTTTTATCCCGTTGATGTTAATTTTGGTGGCGCTATCCAAGAGTTTCATATCGGACTGGGTTCTATGGCGGTTCCGGGAAATATGGCTGGCGTGTTTCATGTTCACCAACGATTGGGTAGCTTACCCTTTCATGTCCTAGCTGAACCCGCGATTCACTATGCAAAAAATGGAATTCAATTAAATCGATTTCAATACTATTGTTTAACTTCAATTTTGACGCCAATTATTATGGCGGAGCGCAACAGACAAAACATATTTATTCTTACCGGGGAACCCATTGAACCCAATGGAATAGTAATCATGCCAGCCTTTGCTGATACGTTAGCGTATTTGGCAAAAAAGGGTGTCCAAGAATTTTATCAAGGAGATATTGCTCATCAGTTGGTCAAAGATTGTCAGGTGTTAGGGGGGTATTTAACCTTAGAGGATTTCAATGATTATCGGGTAATAGAACGGCAACCTTTAACGGTTAATTATCGAGGCAATACCTTATTAACTAACCCACTTCCAAGTTCGGGTGGAACTTTGATTGCTTGGGCATTAAAATTATTATCGACCATTGATTTAGCGAATCTGAGTTTTGGGAGTGCGCGTCATCTAGAAATTCTGGCACAGGTTATGCAGTTGACGAATGCAGCCAGACAGCAGGGATTGAATGATTATCTATATCAAGAGGATATTGCCGATCAATTTTTAGCTGATGATTCTATTGCTCAGTATCAACAAGACTTAGCAGAAACAGTGAATAAATGGGGCAGTACTACCCATATTAGTGTCATTGATGAGGCGGGAAATGCGGCTAGTGTTACCACGTCCAACGGGGAAGGATCGGGTTATGTGATTCCCGGTACAGGCATTATGGTAAATAATATGTTAGGAGAGGCAGATTTAAATCCCCAAGGCTTCCATCAGTGGCAAGAAGATGTGCGGATTTCGTCGATGATGTCTCCTTCTATTGTTTTGCAAAAAAATCAGGCAGAAGTTGTTTTAGGCTCAGGGGGTTCTAATCGGATAAGAACGGCTATTTTACAAGTTATTTCTAATATTTTAGATTTTAATATGTCTATTGAGCAAGCCGTCGATAGTCCGAGAACACATGGAGAAAAGGGTAGATTTCATATCGAACCGGGTTTAACTGAAGCTGAAATTATCAATCCCTTGCTGACAAATCAACAGGTTGTGCGTTGGCGAGAAAAAAATTTGTTTTTTGGTGGCGTTCATACGGTGATGAAAACCGCTGAGGGTTTAGTTGTCGGCGCTGGTGACAGCCGTCGGGATGGTGCGGTGGCTAAGTTGTAGGGGGAATTCATCAAGTTAACTGGCGGTTGAAACCGCAGCTACATTCCCGAAGGGTAACCCGCCTGCGCGGATTTTCACATCCGTAGTTATGTAGGATGGGTAAGAATGATAAAGTGACATCCTCCTACACCGAATCAAAGATTACGGTGTAGGCTTCCTTTGTCGTAGTTTTACGGCTACGCTTCTGGCGTTTTATAGTGGGGAATATTCCCAGCCCCACTCTCTTAATATTAATCGCTGCATTCCAGTCTCTATCTAGGATTAACCCACACAAGCACTCGTGTATTCGTATCGATAAATCTTTTTGAACTAGGCGATTACAACAAGAACATATCTGGCTTGTATCATGGGGTGTACGGGCGAAGCATTTACGAATACAAGTTATGCAATTCATTACTACCTTTTCTCCGTAAATGCTTCGCCCCTACCCACCGACTTACCAGCTTTTGCAGCTTTGTAAGTGAGAATTGATAGGAATTGACCCCAGCCAGCGTCATTAATTGATTTATTTAAGCCTGATTTAGCACTTTGTCCATTAGGTAAATAATTTCCATTTTCATCTTGCTTTGGCTTGTTTTTCCGGGATAAATTCCCCTGTTTAATGTCTTCAACAAAGAACACCTGTTCATCGCGGCTCACCAGTCGCGTTGCTGATTCATAATGAAACTGCTTACGCTTGCGCTGCAATTTGGCGTGGTGCTTAGATATCTTTTTTGCCAATTTCCGCCGTGATGCTGATTTGTGCGGCTTTTTGTCCTTACGATTTTGAAGCTTGGCTAGTTTGTCTTCCGACTTGCGGTAGTGTTGTTGGATGGATTCAACCGTTCCATCTGATGCCGTCCAGAATTTCTCTAGACCAACATCAAGTCCTAGGGAGTTATCTTCAGTTGTCTGCATCTCTGGTGGAGCCAGACTGGGAACGGTTTTGTCTTCCAATGTTAAACACACGTACCAACCATCTGCTTTATGAGAAACCCGTGCCGCCTTAATCATAAACCCTTCTGGGATGGGACGATGATAAATAAGCTTAACTTGACCAATTTTGGGTAGGTTGACATAAGCAATATCTCGCCGTGTGTCGCCGTTTTTGCGCCGATGGGGATTAACTTCAACACTTAGACAATCAGGTTTTAGCTGAGGAATAGAAATTGTCCGGTATCTCTTAACAGATTTAAATCGAGGTTTACCACTTCTTTGCCCCTTAAAATCACCTTTTAAAAAGCGATTAAATGTATCCTCTACTCGCTTAATAGCTTCCTGGATGACTTGAGAATGAACACCATCATATAAATGCTTGTGAGATTCTCTTGACCAATGGGTAGCCCGTTTTTGGCTATAGTAACTTGGCTGGTCTTTTAGTTCTGGTAGATGAGTAATAAAAATTGGGCAAGCATTGACTGGGGAGCGATTACAATCCCACCAGTTAAACCGTTCTTCTATCATCAAATTATGTATCCTGCACAAATTGTACAGCCATTCGTTTAGTTGGTTAGACTGCTGTTTATTCGGTACAATTCGATACTGATAATTCAGTTTAAATGTGTCCTTACTTCGCTTCAATTTTCATCACCTCCTTATATAGTATAATACCACACTTATGACAACCATCAGGATGAAAACAAGTTTCCTTTCACTGGCGATTCATCCCACGCTCTAATCTTTGATTGAGCGTGGGGCTTCTCGCCGAATAAGCTAAAATACCGTAATAGTATCGTTTGTTGTTCTTGTCCACCGCAGGGTAACTTGGGATTTACTATATTACCCGTGGTGCAAGATGTGAGTAAAATGTAGGTGTCGCTATTTTCCCTAATAGGCATCGTCATTCAATTAACCCAATGACTTCACTCCCTCCCAACCGCGCTACCACACTAAAAACAGCTTTTCGGGCTTGTGATGTGGGTCCCCTGCTGGGTCCAGATGTTGAACGATATTATGTGGATTTGTCAGCAGTACGGAATACGGAAGCGATTGAAGGAGTTAGCGCCCGTTTAGACTTTCTTGAACCTGCTGAATTTAGCTCAATTTTATTTACCGGACATCGGGGATGTGGTAAAAGTACCGAACTGCGGCGGATTCAGCACCGATGGGACGCGGAATATCGGGTGATTTATTTAGAAGCGGATGCTGAATTGGATATTAATGATGCCGACTATACGGATTTATACCTGATCATTACTAAAAAGGTGGCTGATGAACTCTATAAATTAGGGGCAAAGTTTGATACGCAATTGCTACATAATTTTGAGTCTTGGTTTAAGCAAATTACCCACGATTTTCGATAATTTAGACCGAGTTCCGCCTAAGGTAGGTAATCATTTATTCTTTGATTATGCGGCGCAACTGCAAGGGTTACATTGTACGATTATCTATACTGTGCCGATTTCGGTCGTCTATTCTCCCCAAAATCTGAGTAATGCCTTCGATAGTCCCAATATTATGCCCATGGTCAATATCTATGACTTAGTACGCGATCGCTGGGATTTGGACTATAATCCACTGGGACTCGCTGGAATTGCTAGTATCGTTGAGCAACGGGTAGATACAGAGGCTGTATTTGACTCCCGCGAACAAGTGCTAAATTTAGCGAAAGCCAGTGGGGGTCATGTGCGTCAATTGATGCAAATGACTGCTAAAGCTTGTCTCACTGCGGCGACTCGTGGTCATCAGAAAGTAACCACCGATGATGTTACCTATGCAGTGAAACAGGAACAGTTTAACTTTGAACGAATTATTCCCCAAAACCATTATCCTGTTTTGGCGCAAGTTTGTTTAACTAAGGATATTGAAAAAGATGAAACTGGACAGTTAATGTTATTCAATACCTCAGTATTGGAGTACAACGGCACAAATCGCTGGAATTATATTAATCCTGTATTAAAGCAAAGTAATGCCTTCCAAGATGCCCTTCAACTCGCCCCAAGAAAGTCTAGCACTCCCTAAAGAGATGTCAGAACGAGAGGTCTTTATTGCCCGGAATCAGCAGTCCTTGGCTGAACTGGTGACGTTTGGGGATTTTGCAGATGAAAAATTAACCATTGGCTTTGTTGAGGTTAATTTTGCTAAAGATAGAGATTGTTTAATTGACATTATCACGACTCATCCTCAATGTCAGGATATTCAGTTTGAGGTAGTGAAATTATCTGATCCCAATTTGCGGTTTGTGCGGGATGCGATTGTTGAGGAATTAAAGAAAATCCAAAGAGATGAGGATAAAAAATTAGTTCTAATTATTATTGGTTTAGAGAAATCAATTGGTATGTCGGGGGATTATCCGCCCGTACTGCAAGACCTGAATTTTGTGCGCGATGCTTTTACCGCTAGTGTCCCTCATCCTATTTTGTTCATTTTACCCGATTATGCGATAACTCAACTGGCAAAGTATGCGCCAGATTTTTGGGCGTGGGGGAGAAAAGTGTTTCATTTTGAAACGGGACAATTAACCAGAGAGGAGGCGATTCAGCAAACTATCGGTTCAGATAGAATGATGGGAAGTTTGGAGTTATCGGAAAAGCAAGAACGGATTGATTTACTCCAGCGTTTGTTAATGGAATACTACCCTTCTGGTCAGTCAGACACAGGTACAAATCTTAAGACACGTATTAATATTTTGATTCAGTTAGGAAAAGCTTATTATAGTCAGGGAAAGTTTGCAAAGGCGAGAGAACATCTGGAACAAGCCTTAGAGTTAGCCAATGATCATGATGATTTGGCATCACTCAAGGCAACAGCATTATATGAATTAGGAATAATTCAGCTTAATCAGGAAAGATTTCAGGAAGCGTTTGCTCTTTTTCAGCAGTCGTTAGAACTCCAACGGCGTCTAGGCGATGTGCAAGCCGAAGCTGCAACATTGAATGGTTTAGCAAATATTCACATCCAACAGGATAAAATAGAAAAAGCGATTACTCTTTTTCAGCAATCGTTAAAACTCCAACAGCGCCTAGGCGATGTCCAAGGAGAAGCGGCAACATTAAGCAATTTAGCAGGTACTTACGTTTATAAGGGAGAAATAGAAAAAGCGATCACCCTTTTTCAGCGAGCATTAAAGCTCCAACAGCGCATAGGCAATGTCCAAGGAGAAGCCGCGATATTAAACAATCTGGCGTATATCCACGCCCATCAGGGGGACATCAAAACAGCGATCGCTCTTTATCAACAATCTTTACACCTTACACGGCGTATAGGCAATGTGCAAGAAGAAGCAATAACGTTACATAATCTGGCAGATATCCACACCCAACAGGGGGATATTGAAGAGGCTATCATCCTTTATCAGCAATCTTTAGACTTGACTCAACGCATTGGTGATGTTCAAAATAAAGCCGCAACCTTGGCAATGCTAGGACAGTTATTCGCGGATAAAAAAGGAGAAGTTGAAACCGCCCTCAACTACTTACAGCAAGCCCTAGACATTTTGCAGCGCCTGCAATCTCCTGAAGCTAAAACAGTCTCTAGAATTCTGGATAGAGTAAAGCGTGATAGTTATCCTGTGGTGGGCAAGAACAACGAACGAGAATAAAAGCTTAAATGTTTATAAGACTTGCCCACCCTACATAAAAATCTGGGTCTATAAAATTTTTGTCTAAATCCTCTAACGTCCTCTGCGTCCCTCTGCGCTAACCTCTGCGTACCTCTGCGTTAAAAAAATACTTCCAATGCCAAAGGATATAATATAATCCCCAATCAAACTACAAAACTTGCCGATATCGCCGCGAACGATTGTTCCTGCCATATAAACGATACCATTGTTGAGAACTGCGAATCGCTAGCCACAATAGAATCAGCGCAATTAATCCACCTTGTTGAGGCGCATCAAAGGCAAAGATAACTAACGCCACACATAAAACATCTTGGCTAAAAACCAGCCATAACGGTAAACCTCGCAAGCGAAAAAACCAGCCAACTTGTACCAATTGCAGGACAAATGCTAATAACCCACTAACTATCCCAGCAATCCAAATAATTTCCACAGGGGCGTTAACAAACTGGGCGACAGCAATACCCATAATCGCCCCAACCCCAGGACTAAACAGGAGTTGGACAATTTGCAAGACTCGCTGTCCCACCAGCTTCTTGGAGGCAAATAATTCAAATAACGAGAAGGTGGTCAAAATACCGACTAAAACCGAGGGATGAATAAGAGACAGCAGAGGAATTTGATTCCAGAGGTTGTCGCTTTGCAACAAACCAATCACCAACAAAGGCAAAGCAATCCTCATTCCTACGGCTGCTGCTACCGAAAGTACGGCTAGGAGTTCAATCATTATTACCTAATGCCTGCAATAGAAATCAACATAGTTATCCCCCTGTCCTCAGTTTAACGTTTGTAGACAATCCCACATCCTTTGATGCCCTTTCTCCGATAGGATTAAAACTGACCTAAAAACTGCAAGCCACCTATGCCAACGGCAGCCTTTTTTCAAGGAATTTTGGGCGCGTCTAGTTTAGCCTTGGGCGCCTGTGTCGGAGTCTTTTGGCAACCGAGTCGCCACTTGTCCGCGACGATTATGGCATTTGGGAGTGGTACGCTATTATCTGCGATCGCGTTTGAAATTACCATTCCTGTTTATCGCCACAGTGGTTTTGCACCTCTGTTAATTGGGTTTATGGCAGGGGGAATGTTATTTGCTTTCCTGACATCCTATATCGACCAACATGGCGGATTCCTGCGTAAACCCGCATCTAGTCGCCGCTACCTGGTTGAACATGGTGCTGATCAGGTGAGTGATGTCCTCAATCGCATCGCCCACATTGAGGTGATGCAAAACCTACCACCCAAGGAACGGCAAAGAGTTGCCCTGTTTCTCAATCCAATTTACGCTAACCCTGGAGACGTACTCTGTGAAGATGGAACCCCTGGTGACTATTTTTATATGATTGTCAACGGCGAAGCCGAAGTGCGAAAGGGTCGAAAAGTTCTGGGTACAATGGGACCTGGAGAAGTCTTTGGTGAGATGGCACTCCTGACTGGAGAACCGCGATCTGCCACTGTGGTTGCTCGCACTCCAATGGAATTGTATCAG
Organism: Coleofasciculus sp. G1-WW12-02; assembly: GCF_040219735.1. Taxonomy (NCBI): domain Bacteria; kingdom Bacillati; phylum Cyanobacteriota; class Cyanophyceae; order Coleofasciculales; family Coleofasciculaceae; genus Coleofasciculus; species Coleofasciculus sp. G1-WW12-02. The sequence goes on from NZ_JAVJRX010000145.1 coordinate 72,316, forward strand.
TTACACCGGGAACATTTCAATAGTATGCTAACCTGGTCGCCCCATCTGGCTTGGTCACTGAGTCGCGCCTTAGCCCGACGCCTGCAAGTGGCAACAGAGTCACGCCTGGTTGTGGAACACCGTTTAGATCGGTGGCGACAGCAGGTCATGGATCAAGTTGAACTGGATCTATTAATGCGGGACGATCAAATGACCCTGGAAAATTTGGTGAAACAGTCCACACCGTTCGCCATTTTAGTTGGTACATTAATCGATAATATCCCAGAATCGGCTGTTATTGGTATGAATTCTGGAAATAGCGATTTGGGTTGGTCTTTTTTATTAGCGGTATTTATTTCTAACTTTCCAGAAGCCTTATCCAGCGCCACGGGAATGAAACAAGCGGGAACGAAAACGAGTCAGATTTTGGGATTATGGATAGGCATCGTTATGCTCAGTGGTTTATGTGCGATCGCGGGTTTTTATTTACGAAACAATACCTCTGAAGTCGTTGTCGCGATCGCCCAGGCTATTTCTGGCGGCGCAATTTTAGCTATGGTTGCTAGTACCATGATGCCGGAAGCTTACGAATTGGCAGGTAATTCCGTAGTTTTCTCGACAATTTTAGGATTCTTGCTGGGGTTTTTTATCTCATCGAGCCATATAGTATAACTGGCAAGCCGCGATCGCACCTCCGTTATTTGCACTTACCACGCTTAAGTTTTTTTGTCAAATAAGCCCCTGAGCGAGTCCGAGAAATTAGGTAATTAAGTATATTTGTAGTATTTGAGTTTTGTTGTTGTAGAACCTAGCTATTGAATTTATGACATGGGTGGGGCGCAAGGATTGCGCCCCTACAGAATATTGTCGGCAATTTCCGAGAAAATTCGAGAAACTAGCGATTATAGGAAACCGTTGCTACCGATGGTTCCTGAATTTGAGGAACTAAAAATCCTTGGGCATAAATCTGGGGCTTGTCTTGAGCGACTTGGAAATAAGCTTCCCGTAGCTGCGTGTTCACCGCTACTGTCTTGGCATCATAAAGCTGGGTGGCGAGTTTAGGATAGAACCCAATACCCAAAATTAACACTAAAAAGCAAGCGGCAATAAACACTTCCCGTGGTTGAGCATCGGTGTAGACGGCATTAGAAGGCAAAACACAATCCGTACCAAAGCAAACCGCGCCTTCTTCTTCCTTATTCTCGAAGTTGGCATTATCAATATCACAGGTTAGGGCAACGCCTGCTCCGTAAAATACTTGTCTGAGTAGAGAGAGGAGATAGATGGGTGTAAGAATCAATCCCAACGCCGATAGGAAGACAGTCACTGTGCGGAAGGTTGAGCTATAAATATCGCTGGTTGTCACACCGACAAAAACAGAAAGTTCACTAGCAAAACCACTCATTCCCGGAAGGGCAATTGATGCCATCGCGGCGGCGGTAAACAGGGCAAATACTTTGGGCATAACCTGACCAATACCACCCATACTATTTAAGGCTAGGGTATGGGTGCGATCATAAGTAACCCCAGCGAGGAAGAATAGCACGGCGGCAATTAAGCCGTGGGAAATCATTTGCAACATCGCGCCACTGATGCCTAAGTCGGTGAACGAGGCTATCCCAAGTAGGACAAACCCCATGTGAGACACAGAGGAAAAAGCAAGGCGCCGCTTCATATTTGGCTGAGCAAAAGAATTCAATCCGCCATAGATGATATTGATAACCCCCAGCATCGCCAAAATTGGGGCAAAGTAAACATGAGCATCGGAGAGTATCTCTAAATTCAGGCGAATTAATCCATATCCGCCCATTTTCAGGAGTACCCCAGCTAAAATCATTGATACAGGTGCAGAGGCTTCACCATGAGCATCAGGAAGCCAGGTGTGTAAGGGGAAGATTGCTAATTTAACACCAAAGGCGATTAACAATCCGGCATACAGTAGGAGTTCTAAAGCTAAGGGGTAATCTTTGATACCCAGTTCAACCATATCAAAGCTGATTGTACCCTCGCCATAGAGTGCCATGGCTAACCCAGCTACCAAAATAAATATAGACGCGGCGGCAGTATAGAGTAAGAATTTGGTCGCGGCGTATTGACGCTTCTGTCCCCCCCAAATCGAGACGAGGAGATAAACGGGAACGAGTTCCAGTTCCCACATAATAAATAGGAGCAGAATGTCTTGGGCGATGAAGACGCCGATTTGTGCCGAATATAGCACCAGCATTAAAAAATAGAAGAGGCGAGGCTTGTGATCGACTTGCCAAGCGGCGAAAATGGAAAGCGTTGTCACTAATCCAGCCAGAAGCACAAGGGGGAGTGACAGTCCATCCACGGAAACTGCCCAACTCAGACCTAATTGAGGTATCCAGTTATACTTTTCGGTGAGTTGAAATGTGGCATTGCTGGCGTCGTAATGCTGCCAAAAGGTGTACAGCATCAATAGAAAGTCTGCGATCGCAACACCGAGGGCATACCATCGCACCGTTTTACCCCCCTTATCTGGCAGCAGGGGAATCGCAAGAGAGGCAACGAGGGGTAGGAGAGCGATCGCACTCAGCCAGGGAAATGAATTTGCTATCATTGGCGATGAGAAAAAATACTTAGTTAACGGATAATGTTATTTTACTAAGCTTTGTAACATTTTTTTCATAAATATTTATCTTAGATCACCATAAAGCATCTCCCCACCATCACCAGGGTAAAGTGAAAGGGGGGAAAGCCAATGTAAAAAATCTAACCGGTTGCTCAAAGAGTTTTGAACGACTAAGTGCATGTCCCACAACCACCATCACGACCACGAATCCTTCAACTACAATCGCGCTTTTGCCATTGGTTTGATTCTCAATGGTGGGTTTGTCATTGTTGAAGCCGCTTCGGGTATCTTCTACAATTCCCTGGCGTTACTGGCGGATGCAGGTCACAATCTCAGTGATGTCTTAGGCTTGATTCTGGCTTGGGGTGCGAGTCTGCTGTCCCAGCGTTCCCCAACCAAGCGCCATACCTACGGCTTCCGTCGTTCCTCGATTTTGGCGGCTCTTTTAAATGCTACCCTTGTCCTCGTGGCGATGGGTGCAGTGGCGTGGGAAGCGATTAGTAAGTTCTTTAATCCTCAATCTGTACCCGGTGGTGTTGTGATTGGGGTTGCCTTTGTTGGGGTGGTGATTAATACCATTACAGCACTCCTGTTCATGTCAGGTCGCAAAGAGGATATGAACATTCGCGGTGCTTTTTTGCACATGGCGGCGGATGCGCTGGTTTCTGTGGGGGTGGTGCTGGCGGGTATTGCGATTTTGATTACGGGTTGGCTGTGGTTCGACCCGGCTGTCAGTTTAATTATTGTTACGGTTGTGGTAGTGAATACTTGGCAACTGTTTCGGGAGTCGCTGAATTTAGCTCTGGATGCGGTTCCCGAAGGGATTGAACCCCTTGCTATTCGCACTTATCTAACTGAACTCCCTGAGGTGGCTCAAGTCCATGATCTGCACATCTGGGCGATGAGTACCACAGAAATAGCGTTAACGGCTCATCTGGTGATACCGAAAGGATATCCGGGTGATGACTTTTTAGTGAGGGTATCCCAGCATCTGCATGACCAGTTTGGCATTGAACATCCGACGATCCAAATCGAAACGGGTGATCCGAGTCAACCTTGCACTCTGGCTCCAGAAAATCGTGTTTAATTGTTATTTGTCATTTGTCATTTGTCATCAAACTAAGATTTTATTAAATCCTTAGCCACAACAACTATCGCAAAGCGGCGATTCCAGCGATCGCGAAGTTCGGTAATATGTTGACAAACTCCGCTAATTGAATAGGGAATTTCCGGAATCAGGATCACATCAGCACCGCCAGCAATGCCTGCATTCAGGGCTAAATGTCCGGCTTCGCGGCCCATCACCTCAACTACCATGACGCGATCGTGACTGGCGGCTGTATAGCAGAGGCGAGATATCCTTTGTGGCTTTAAGCACCGACTCTCGCGCGTTATAGCGCTACGCATTGAGGTTAAGACAAAAAAAATAGGTGAAAAGGCAACAGGCAACAGGCAACAGGCAACAGATAAATGTCCTAACGTATCCCCGTAGTGCTATATAGTTTAGCCTAGCCTCGTAGCCTCCTTCCCAGGCTCTTGTTCCCAGGTCTGAGAAGGGAATGCACTTTGGGAGGCTTTGCCTCCCGTAATAAACAAGACATAATTGCTTCATTTTTTTCTCAAAAAGTTCTCGCTTAGGCTTGAGGTTTAACGTTTGAGTGAACTATATTGTCCTTATACCCAATCCGGGTTGACTACCCCCTTGATAATCCAGTCCGCGCAGGTGGACTGTGTTTGTGTGGTTCCGTGACTTTCAGTCGCCTGGGCAAAAATGAGGTTACTTATCAACCTGGACTATGCCATTTCTATTAAATTCTCAGAATATTTTTGATTATTTAGTTGAGCATCAACTCGCTCCACAGTCAGACAAAGATTTGAGTCAAGTTGCACCCATTGCGGCTAAAAACTTTAACGTATTAGTCACGTTTCCCAATAGTTATAAGCTTCTAGTTAAACAGGAACGGCATAATCAAGAAGGGAAAGCCGCTGGTGAGTTTTTGGGTGAGTGGCACGTTCAAGCGTTCTTACAGCGATTTCCGCAACTGGACTCCCTGCGCCCATTTCTGCCCCAAGTGCTGCATTTTGATCGGGAAAACTCTATTCTTGTCTGCCGTTACCTGGATGATTACCAGGATTTAATGGAGTTCTACACTAAGGAAAATCGCTTTCCTACAGAAATTGCGACGGCAATTGGTACAATCTTGGCAACTCTCCATCGTCAGACATTTAACCAGCAAGATTATCAGAAGTTCTTTGCTCAAAATTCGGATAACTTAACCCGTGATCAAGTGCCGAAATTCATTCGAGGGTTGGAACGGATTAAACCGGAAGTTTTCGGTTTAGTGCCTGCTGATGGGTTGAAGTTTTTTGCCCTTTATCAGCGCTATGATAGTTTGGGGCAAGCGATAGCCGAATTGGGCAATGCGTTTACTCCCGCATGTCTGACGCACAATGACTTGAAATTGAATAATATTCTCCTGTACAACGATTGGCAACAAGATAGTAATATTATTGTTCGACTAATTGATTGGGAACGGGTTGATTGGGGAGATCCAGCCTTTGACTTGGGAACGCCGATTAGCAGTTATGTACAAATCTGGCTGAGTAGTTTGGTAATAAGTAAGTCTTTGAGTATTGAAGAATCTCTGCGTTTAGCCATGACTCCGTTGGAATGGCTTCAGCCTTCAATTGCCCGATTAACCCAAGCTTATTTAGACACATTTCCGGAAATATTAGAACACCGACCTGATTTTCTGAAGCGAGTGGTGCAGTTTGCGGGTTTTGCATTGATTTATCAGATTCAGGGAATGATTCAGTACGAAAAATCTTTTGGTAACACGGGAATTGCTATGCTTCAGGTAGCGAAAAGCTTATTGTGCCGTCCGGAACTATCAATGGCAACAATTTTTGGTACGGCTGCTACTGAATTAACGGGTTCTCGAAGCCGTTCGTAGTTGCAGTGTCTTCGCCTTAAACGCTGAAGCACTTACTACAAACCTGCAAGTCAATAACATTCCTATTTCAGAGAGTTAGTTACAAACCAAACGATTATGCCATTAATTGATTCCCCTCAAACTCAACCAACAACCAAAGCAACGGAACGATTACTAGATGTTCTCAACGATATCGTCAATAACATTGAAATTCAGCCGAATTTCTCCATTCGCCATCCCCACTATCAACCGTTAGAATTACCGACGGAGGCGGTTGCCCGTTTTCAGAAAATGCCGGGGGATATGCAGCAGAAGTATCTGAGTCTGCAACTTCGGAGTTTTCTCTACGGGATTTATTACAACGGTTCGATGCGAACTGCCCTAGCATTAGATGGGGAAGGAAAGGTTTTGCCCCTAGATTTAGAGAATAATACCTTTTTGGGAGTCGATGTAGGATTTTATGAACGATTGCATGAAAGTAATCGGGGAGACGGATATTTTGACGCCGATTGGTTGGTTTTGAGAGAGGAAAGTGATGGAAGTTTAGCGGTGAGTAAAGGGGGGGTGAGGTTACATATTGAGCGAGATAAGCATCTTCAATATGACCATAGAACTGCTGTAATTGGTGATTTGGTAGCTATTCTGATGCCCAAAAATTTGGTACAAAATGGCTTTTATATGGCGGTTGGGAATCAGGGATTAAATCGGGTTGAAGATGCCCAAGTTCAGTCGGTGACGGTGCGAATTTATTTTAATTTGACTCCTGACGGTGCTGTGGCGGTGATGGCTAGTCTGACGCAGCGGTTGAATGAAATGGGGATTCCGTTTAGTTTTAAGGTTTTGTACAATCCGAAGGACTATGGGCGGTATGATTCAGGGGTGTTGTATTTTGATAAAAGAGATTATCAGAAAGTTAGGCAGGTTTTGCTAGATGTGTATGGGGAGAACAAGTCACAGTTTCAGCCGGAGATTCCCCTATTTACGATGCAGCTAGCACCGGGGTTGGGGTTGGCTGAGGAACCGAATCAAAAGTTTGCTTCTCAGGAAAGTTTTGGTATGAATCGCTGCCAGATTGTGGCGAATGGGTTGCTGGAGGCTTGCTATAACGGGGAGCATTCACCAGAAAGTCGGATGAAGAGTATCCTTGGGCAATTTTCTCTACTGGGGATTGACTTGGACTATGTTCACCTCAATGCCAATTCTGAACATATTTACACGCCTGTAGAAGTAGGCAACTGATATTGAATACTGGCGATAAGCTGTTCAGCATCTAAACTGCCTATGAGTAAAATCTCAAGCCCCTAATACCGACTTCTTTGTCTGGTTAACGGCTAAGCTGTTATGCATTTAAATTGGGAATGGGCAGTGACCAAGATGGTTGCACCACAAAGATTTCGTAGTTTATAACATTATGGTTTAAATGCCAGACAGCTTATTACTGCACCGATAATCTAAAAAATTTTTGTCGCTAAGTATTAATACTTAGGAAAAATTCCTTCGTCAGGAACAGAAATTGATGCCAAAATTGTAGTTATTTTGTCTATTTTATTATCTAAAATTGCTAGACTTAATTTAAATGCAGTAACTATAATGCGGACTCATGAGATTATGGATTACTATGGTAATCCGGATAAACCTAGTCCTCGTTGATTGAATCAGACCAATGATCTCAATAAAATGTCATCAGAAGGTTATCCTGATTTAGCTCTTAGATTAAAATTCAACCAATGTTAATTTCTGATCTTACACAGCCATCTGTCGTCCCCTCAGCTAAAGTTGAAAATCTAATCGCTGAATATCCAGAATCTGATTTGCCTTTCTATCGCAAACTAGGGCGAACTGATTTAACCGTTAGCTGTCTGGGATTAGGTGGTGGTGGTGGTATTTCCAGTGATGATACCCTCTACGCCTTTGACCAAGGTATTAACTACTTTTTTTACTCCAGTGATCTGCACCACTATATTTATAGTTCCATGTCTGGAGCCCTGCGTCAGTTATGTGGGCGTGGTTCTTCAGTGCGAGAGAAGGTGGTGCTAGCAACTGTAACTTACATCAAAAGTCCAGAAGCGGCAATGGCTGCTCTTTTGGATCAGTTCGTGGAATTAGGAATTGACTACATTGATGTGTTATTTTGGGGTTGGATTGGTTCTAACGATGGGGAAGCTTTACAAGCTTGTTTGGAGCTTTCCTCTGATTTAAGAGGTACAAATTCCGTCTATCAGCGTACTATTGAAAGAATGTTTGGCACCTCGGAGCGACTGAAAAAAATGGGAGCTGTTCGTTATATAGGCGCTTCTTTCCACGATGTCAAACTTGCTCGACAGTTGTCTAACAGTCCTTGGTTAGATGTGGTGATGGTCAGGCATAATGTTGCCCATCGCTCTGCTCAAGAACAGGTGTTTAATCCACGGGATGCTCAAGACCCGCAACGACCGGGTATAGTTACTTTTAAGTCTACAGGCTCTCATACCGGAGCGCTATGGGATGCCCCTCCGGGTTTGCCAGAAGGGTGTTGGCAACCTTCTGTTCCTGATTTTTATCGCTACTCTTTGAGCCAGAACTGCGTAGATATTTGCTTAACTGGGTTGCGTGCTCGTGAGGAAGTTGATGCGGCGATCGCTGGTGTGCAGCGAGGGAAGTTGAAACCTAGTGAACTAGATTACCTTAACTTGTATGGCGATTTACATCGCAATAGACTTCAAGTTCTAGATCTTCCAACTGAACGATTACTTTACCGCTCCTAGTTACTGTCCCCCTACCATTAATTACTCATCACCCAAAGTGCAATGCAAGAAACTTTAGAAAAATTGGTGTTACTGTCAAAAATTTCGCCAGCAACAGATGAAGAAATCGTTGCTTATCTACGCCGCTCTTACCAAATAGCTGAAATAGCTGCTTCTGCTGAACAGGAAACTTGGATTTTAGGCGTTTGTGAGCAGTTAGGCATTACTGTTACTGACGAGGAGTTACAAACAGCGGGGGATGCCTTTCGCCAAGAGCATAAGTTGCTAGGAGTATCTGAAACTATGGCTTGGCTGGATAAACAGCGGATTACCGTAAAAGACTGGTCGCAAGGAATTCGCTTATCGCTGCTGAAACAGAAGTTGAAAGAGCATCTTTTCGGGGAGGAAGTAGACAATCACTACCTCAACAACCGAAATGATTATAAGCGCATGGCTTTATCTCAAATCCTTGTTCACGAGCTAACAGAGGCTATGAAAATAGCTCAATCGCTTCGAGAAAAGAGTACCTCTTTTTGTGCTTTGGCTCTAGAATACTCTAAAGGTAAGCAGTCTAAGGAAAATGGTGGTTATGTTGGAATTCGCTTCTTGTCAGAGCTGATGCCTGAGATTGCCCAAGCTCTAAGTGAGGCAAAAGAAGGTGAGGTAGTTGGTCCTCTTCAAACAAGACTTGGTTATCACATAATGAGAATTGAAAAGTGGTTTCCTCCTGAATTAGTCAAGACAAGAGAACAAGTTTTAGAATCACTCTTCCAAGTTTTGCTCAATAAAAAAAACAAGTTTGATTTTAATAGTCACTAGTCTTAATAACTCTAATAACAAACCTGCCATCATAGCTTTACCTTTATCAAAATACATGAGCTTGCTAATACCTATAGCTTACCAGGTTTTCAGTAAGCCAAAATTTTCGCTGTTATCCATTAAAAACTATAACTGAAAAAGAGACATAAAACCTGTTTTTATGTCTAAATTAAATAATAAAAATGCTTGCAATATTCAAGAATAAATTATATCTTAGATGAAGTAAGGCAATAAAAAACTTGGGGGTAATTAATCATGGCTGCAATTGCTATCCATGACCTGCGTCCTGTAGGCTATAATTTGTTATTCGACTCTGAAAGCTACATGACAGATCTTACTGACGATGAACTAGGTATTGTAGCTGGAGGAAAATCAAGCAGTAGTGGTCCTGGGGTTACTTTGGTAGTTACTGTCGTTGTAGGTACTATTGCTGCGGGTTTTGCAGCAGCGGCTTTGTTAGACCGCTATTTCTAGATCATTACAAATGCTAAAATTCAACAATCACAAAACTTGAGGAAGATAGCACGATGGCGAAAATTTATATTGCCGATATAGACGTAGAAAATAGAAGCTTAATGGAAGAATTATCTAGCGATGAACTAGAACTTACTATTGGTGGTTTTATCGTTTCAATAGGTGCACTTGCTGTCGCTTCTTTTTCTGCCGGAGTAGCTTTGTATGCCGCAGTTAAAAATTAGTTGCTGAGGAAAAGGAGGAGGGGTGTACCCAGGGGTAACTTGTTGCAAATTCATCCTAATTTTGCAACAAGTAGTGTAGAAATCTTGTCTACCTACTTCTAGTGATGAATTTCTAAAAACGGGCTGTAGCAACTCCCTTCTCCTTAACAACAAGCTAACTTATCGAGTGGTTTTGTACGAGTAATCCCTGTCAACCAATTTTGTCAACATGCAATGCAATCTTAAACTGATAATAATAGGCGCTTGTAGTTTCTTGCTAGGAGCAGTTCTCTACTTTGGATTATTGAGTGAGTATGGAATTTTCAATAAGAAAACAACAAATTCTGCAATTATACCCATACAATTAGGAAAAAATCTCTGATGTCAAGTTCGGTAGTCTCAGTTGTGCATAGTGGGGAATGGGTAAAAGGGTAAGGTTTTTGCCCTAATAATTACAGGTATAGTAGACGAACTATACAGCATGACATGATATCATTTCCATGCCTGAAAATAGTCAATAGCAGCAACATTATGATGGGGTTTAAACGCCGTCATAAGTCTATATTTTTACTTATAGCAGTCGCCAAGGTCATTAGGACATCAGATGAATGCCGCTTATTGTGTCGATGCATGTTTAGTGTCCTAACTGTTGTGGCGGTTGCTATAATATGAACCTGATGAGGGAATTTCAGTTTTCCTTTTAATCGGTAATGTGCAAAATCAGGAACATTATAATTAGCTTGAAATAAAATTCTAACACTCTGGAGTAATTTTTCTAACTACTTCGACTTCATCAACTTGTTGTTCCAGCCATTTTGTAAACAAACCTGATACGAGTGTTTCACGCAGCAAAGTATCCAATTTTGGTTGAACTATTTCCTCTACAAAAATTAGGTGTATTCCCCTAGATGTAATGATGGGCTTAAGAAGCTGAGGAGGTTCAGAAGAATAGATTACAGCAGAAATCTCTGGCTTAAGTTCCTGACGAGGAACGATCCCTTTGTATCCTCCAGATCGTCTTAATTCTGTATCTTCAACATATTGACGAGCAACTTCAAAGAAACTTACTTCGCCTTCAGTGATCGCGTAAAATAGTTCCATTGCTAAATCTTCATCATCCAAAATGACTTCGTACATGACCACACCACTATAATCAAGTTGGTGTTCGTAGAAAAACGGTTCAACTTGATTGGCAAAGAGATGGTGAGCCAACTTAATAGAAACTAAAGAGTTGTAGACTAATTCTTCAAAATCGTCTAAAGACATAACATTCTGGTTCAACCATTTCCAAGTCTCTTCAGCAGTATTGAGTTTGTTGGTCAGCCGCAAGTAATCAGCAAATTTCTGAAGTTCTTCAGTAGTTACTTCGATTCCTGCTTGAACAGCGGCTGTTTTAATGATATTCAGTTGAACAATCTCTTCTGTGATAGAGGTAATTTTGCCCGATAGCTTAACTTGATGCAGAATATCTTTACTAGTAATAGTAATGGATTGTAGCATGATAAACCTCTAATAATTAAAACCATCCAACACAAGGCACTTACAAAAAACTCTATCCCTACTCGGTACGGCTTAAAGGGATTTGCCAATATCCCCATCATCTGACTAAACCCAACAAACTAACCTGGAGTAATCTTTTTCGCCTACAATTTTAACCCACCTTGCTGTAACTTTTTAAATGGATCAAGAATAAAGTCAATAATCCGACGCTGGCGAACAATAACTTCTGCTGTTGCCGTATCTCCTGGGCGTAAAGGAACACATTTATTGGCTGTGGGCATACAATCTTGTTTGAGTTCAATTTCCAGGTCATAACTCGCCACTTGACCCTGTTCCGTTTCCGTCACCTTAGACGTGGGTGAAATCTCCGTTAACGTTCCTTCCACCACGCCATAATCCTGAAACGGATAGGCATCAAACTTCAACTTCACCGCCAAACCTTCCCGCAACGAACCACTCTCATTTGTCGCCATTTGCGCCCGAACAACTAACGCCGAATCCTCTGGAGCAATCTCGGCAATCGTAGTCCCCTGCTGCACCACAGCCCCCGCTCCTGGAATCGGTAATTCAAACAGCGTACCCTTCAATGGCGCTTCAATAATACGTTGCTCCAACTGAAACTTCAAGGATTCAATTTGACGCTTACTCTGAGCAACCTCCGCCTTCAGAGTCGCCCTTTCTGTTTCCAAATTATTGAGCTGTTCCTCTATTTTTAGCACCGCCAGCTTACCCGAATGAGTCAAACTCTGATAACTCCGCTCCTGTTCTTTTAGTCGTAACTCTGCCTGTTCAATATCCGCTTTAACTTGCTGAATCGTCCGCTGATAACTACTCCGTTGCTCTGCTAAACGTAGCTTACCCTGCTCCATATCCGACTTTGCCTGTTCATACAAACCTTGCCGTTCCTGTACCATATCTTCTCGGTCAACCACCTGAATTTCGGAAACAATTCCTGCCTCCATCGCATCCCGATAACGCTCGACTTCCCGCTGAGCATTAGCTAAACGAGTCTCGATAATTTCCGCAGATGTTTGATTCAGCTTCAGATTCTGCTGAGCCTGTTCTACTTGTGCCAACTTTTCCTGTTTTTGTAAGTCAGAGGAATTCCTCAAGGCATCAATATTCTGCTGCGCTTGGTCAATTTGCACTCGCTTTTCTAAAGCCTGAGCTTGATTTTGTTGGTCTTGAGTGGCTAAAGCGACAACTAACTGTTTCTTCAATAAATCCAACTGGGATAGGCGATTGAGTTGACCCTCTAACTTATCCTGCACCTGTTGCAATTCCGCCGTCACTAAGTCTGATTCCAAAACTAATAAACTCTGTCCAGCGGCAACTTTATCCCCTTCATTAACCTTAATTTCCTTTACCGTCCCAGCGACAGCCGCATCGAGTCGGACTGTTTTCCCTTTAGGTTCCAGCCGCCCTTTGGCTGTTCCGGTTTCATCCACTTTAAACAGGATTGCCCAGGGTAAAACAATAGAGACAAATACGACTAAAAAATACAGCAATCCCCTCGTCCACACTTGGGGCAAAGTATCGAGTAATTCCTTCGTCGCAAACGACCAATCATCGGTGGCTATTGCTGGTGTTGAGGCGGTTAATTCCTCCTCCTGTCGTTGAGTTGGCATCTGTCCATTCAATGAATTTGGCATAATTTTGTCATTCGTCAAAACACTGATTTCACGGATTTATTATCCAGATGGAGGTAGGGGGGTGAGAGCTTAGTCACACTGATGACACTCATAGGTTATTAAAAAAAATCACCCCACACCATCCAACTGTTGCTGATTCAGATAAAAATAATGCCCCCGCTTCTTCATCAACTCCTGATGAGTTCCAGTTTCAATCAACACCCCCCGATCCAACACCAAAATCTGATCCGCATTCCTTACCGTAGAAAGACGATGAGCAATCACCAACGTTGTCCTCCCCTTTAAAATCCCATTCAAATTCTGCTGAATAATCCTTTCCGACTCCGCATCTAAATGAGACGTCGCCTCATCCAAAACCAACAACCGAGGATCACCCAATAAAGCCCGCGCGATCGCAATTCGTTGTCGTTGTCCCCCCGATAACATCCCCCCACCTTCCCCAATCTGAGTTTCATACCCCATCGGTAACCGCTTAATAAACTCATCCGCCCCCGCCAACCGCGCCGCCTCCATAATCTCTTCCAACCTAGCCCCAGGATGTCCTAAACTAATATTTTCCCGAATCGTACCGCCAAATAAAAACGTATCTTGGTCAACCACCCCCACCTGTTGACGTAACGAACGCAACGACAAACTGGTAATATCATGCCCATCAATCAACACCTTCCCCTCCGTCGGCGGATATAATCCCAAAACCAACTTAGACACCGTCGTTTTCCCCGAACCACTGCGCCCCACCAACGCCACCATTTGCCCCGACTTCACCTCAAAGGAGAGATTTTCCAACACATTACTATCACTCTCCGGATGATAGCGAAACGTCACATTGTCAAACCGAACATCACCCCGCATCGGCGGTAACGTCGCCCTCGCTTGTTCCTGTAAATCCTCCTCTGGTGTCGCATCCAAAACATCATTAATTCGTTCTACGGCAATTACCACCTCCTGCAACTGATTCCACAACACCGTCAACCGCTGGAACGGCATAATAATATTCCCCAACAACATATTAAATGCCACCAATTGCCCAATCGTTAACTGATTCTGAATCACCAAATGTGCCCCAAACCACAGCAACGCCGTCGTCGCCACCGCTTCAATGGTGTTGCTAAAGATTTGCAGGCGATTGCCAATTACTTGCCCAGAAAACCCCTTCTTAATCTCCTGATTTAATAACTCCTCCCAATGCCAACGCACCATCTGTTCCACCGCCGTGGCTTTCACCGTTCGCACCCCAGAAAGGGCTTCAATTAGATAACTATTCTCCGTGGCATAAGTATTAAAAATCTCCCGGGAAATCCGCCGTAAGAAAGGCGTCGCGATCAACGCCAATAGAAAAAACGGTGGCACGATCGCTAACGCCAGTAGCGCCATCTTCCAGCTATACCAAACCATCAATCCCACATAGATAAACACCGTAAGTAAATCCAGTAGAATCGATAGCGCCTCACCAGAAAGAAACCGTTCAATCTTGCGATTTTCCTGTACCCGTGAGATAATATCCCCCACATAACGGGACTCAAAGAAACCCAACGGCAAGCGAAACGTATGGCGGATAAACCCGACAATCAGCGCCAAGTCTAACTTATTCGCCGTATGGTCTAGCAGATACTGACGCAACCCCAACATTGCCACCCGAAACAGGCTAAACATCAGCAAGCCAATCCCCACCGCCATTAAGGTTAAACCCGATCGCTGTACCACCACCCGGTCTAAAATTAACTGGGTAAATAGGGGCGTCACCAATCCAAATATCTGGATAAATAAGGATGCGACAAATACCTCCAGCATCACCAAGCCATGAGGCTTGATTAACTCAAAGAACTGCCAGAAGGGCGTCGTACTCTCTTTTTCATCCTTAAATAACGCCGTCGGTTGCAGCAGCAGCGCATAGCCCGTCCAATTCTGCTTAAATTCCCAGTGACTTAAGGTTTTCTGACCAATAGCCGGATCAGCGACAACAACCAGCTTCCGAGTAATTTCATAGACAACAATATAGTGCTTCCCTTCCCAGTGAACAATTGCCGGTAATTTCTGCTTTGCCAACTGATCCAGACTCGCTTTTACAGGGCGAGTGGAAAAGCCAATACTTTCCGCCGCCGCCGATAGTCCCCGCAGCGACGCCCCATTGTGGTCAACATTAGCAATATCCCGCAAGCGATTCACACTAAAGCGCTTCCCCCAATAGCGAGACACCATCACCAAACAAGCTGCACCGCAATCCGAGGCACTCTGCTGGGCAAAATAGGGATAGCGGCGAATCACCCGTTGTAATAAATGCCCGACTTGCTGAGTTGGGTTGGGGAAGTAGGCTTTACTTATCTTTTTTGGGGAGGTTGACGCGGGGATAGCGGGGATAGCCGGAGGTGTTGCATTCCCCTGATTGTCCTCAACCCTCTCCGGTTCAACCAGTTGGGAATTCCGCCGCTGCGCCTTATCCCACAACTGCTCTCGGATTTGAGGATAGTTCGCCATCAAGGACAATACTACCTCACCCGGAATCAAGCACAACTGCAAATTCACCGAAGCCCTAGCTGAATACGGCTGAAACCCCGCTTCAGGAAACAAGGTAAATTCGCCAAAGGAGTCACCAACATCCAGAGTGGCAATTAATTCACCCCCTTGGTCGATTAACCTCACCTTACCTTTTGTAACAATATAAAGACCCGCCTCCGCCTCTGTTCCCTGCCAAAACTTGCCCACTTTCGGGGTTCGGGATTTAAATTGAGGGAGATAATCCTGAAACTCGCTGACTGAAAGGGAATACCCCAGGGTATGATTGAGCTGTTCTGGAGAAACTAACTGCGTGGATGAATCTTGCCCCATGACCGTAGATGTCCGTATTTTCCCCTGATTTGGCGACGTGAAGTGACTCTAATGCTTGAGCATCAGCCACAGACGCCGATGGCAAGTCCTGAATGGAAATGCTGGTAACCCGTTGTGGTGTCTGTTCTGGGGTATGGCTAGGTTTTTGTCGTGTGGATAACCCCATTTGTGTGAGTAGTCGGTTAATGTGGCGATCGCTCACTTGAATGCCAAACTCTTGCGCCAGATGCTTGGCAAGCCAGTTCGCTGTCCAACGCTGAAATGAGTAGCCAAATTCACGGGGACTCCGGGAAACCAGTTCTTGCAACCGCTCTAGATAGTCCTCATTCACAGCTTTCGGGCGACCCCGTGGACTATCCTGCCATTGGTGCGCCATCCCACTGTGCGCCATCAAAATCCAATGCCGTGCTGTGGCGGGACAACATCCCAAACGTTTACAGATTTCGGTTTGAGTTTTGCCTTCATCCGCAAGCAGCATAATTTCAATGCGCTGGCGGTAATGTGTGGCTAAATCCCCTTGCAAACTTTTTTGTAGCCGTTTGCGCTGAAACGGTGTAAGATACAAACTTGACGTTTTCAATGCTATCTCTCCTAGTCAATATTCCTAACTTGACCCACACTGATGTCTCCTCATGGGTATTGTGAGGCACTACTGGGATTAGTGATGGATGATCGATAGGTGACTACTGTAGGCGGCAGAAATTAGCCAGCCGTTTCTCTCCTGACGAGTAATTCATCATGTCCTGACCAATTGTATTGGTCGTGAAAAACGTCTGTCGTCTTCCACTAGACAGAAAATGATCTGGAGCCAACTGATTCAGTCATGAGCTAGGCATCATTCACACATTACTGTATGCCGATATACAAATTGCTAGAAACACTGTTGATGCCAATTGGAATGATTAGCTTTGTTTATTATACACTTGCCGAGAAAAAATGGTGCATTCGCTCAAAAAAACTGCCGACTTATTCTCAACCTGCCGCACCGCCGCAGGTGTAATCCTACGGATTTTAAAGGCAATAAGCAACAGCCAATTCAAGAGTCACACCACCTTTAGGGGCACGGCAGTGCCGTACCCCTACGCAACCTGTCTAAATTGAACGATGCACTCTAGGCTGGCGATCGCATTCAAGTTATATCTACCTAAAACTCTCCAATGTAGGTGTCGAGGGCTCTAGCTGTTTCCACTAGGGGGTGATGGCGATCAACTAAAATAGGACTTTTGCTAGTCACCTCATCAATGGGAATGCTGACGACTATTCCATTTTGCCAAGCGACCATTTTTTGATAGTCATCTTTGGCAATTAAGTCTACAGCCGTTTTGCCAAAGGAGGTAGCAAGCAAGCGATCTAAAGCAGAGGGCGCACCACCCCGTTGAACGTGACCTAAAACGGTTACTCGTGCTTCAATCGTGTTCCCGCTACAGTGAGAAATCTGGTCAGCCACATAATCTCCGATACCCCGTAATCGGATCTCACCTAGGGCGTCTGTGTAGTATCGTTCTTGACCCTCAAGGGTTTTCGCCCCCTCAGCCACAACAACGATCGCAAAGCGGCGATTCCAGCGATCGCGAAGTTCGGTAATATGTTGACAAACTCCGCTAATTGAATAGGGAATTTCCGGAATCAGGATCACATCAGCACCGCCAGCAATGCCTGCATTCAGGGCTAAATGTCCGGCTTCACGACCCATCACCTCAACCACCATGACGCGATCGTGACTAGCCGCCGTGTAAGAGAGACGAGATAAGGCATCAACAATGGTATTAACCGCCGTATCGAAACCAACGGCTAGATTCGTGAAAGCCACATCATTATCAATCGTCTTGGGGACTCCCACGATATTCATACCCCCTTGATGGGCAAGCTGATTCATAATCGCCAGACTCCCGTCGCCACCAATGACAATCAGGGCGTCTAGACCTAATTTCTGATAACCAGCGATAATCTGATCGGCTTGAGCCTCAGTATCCCCTTTGTTAATTGAACCGAGGATAGTACCACCAGTACTCAGGAGTGGGTCGATTCCCCGATTGTCAAGACCGTGAACATTCAGTGAGACTGATTTGCCTTCCAATAAACCTTGGGTGGCGTAGGGAATACCTAAAACTTCCCAATCATAACTCAGAGTAGCATGTCTAACGGCAGCGCGAATGACCGCGTTTAATCCGGGACAGTCACCGCCACTGGTGAGTAGACCAATCCGTTTGCGAGTTTCCATAGGTCGATCTCAAGTGTGTATTATTGTGGATGGCTTTAACGAAGGCTATTTGATCATCAAAGACAGGTTTACTCCCCAAACATTCTGACAGCACCCTGACACCACAACTGCGGATTTGCCGTTACTGAATTAGGATCAAGCTGAGTTAGGATTTGGTGCAAGTCTGATTGAGTGGTGCAGTTGTGGCACTCGTCTTAGAGAGTCGTTTGCATCAAAAAAGCTTGATCAGCGGTAAGTCCAGGGTAGTAAGCGTTAACCAATGTTGGCAAACATTGTACAGAATCCCCTCATGGCAAAAAACCTCAACCGTTGCTGGTCTGGTGAACATCTAGTCCAAGATAGCGAATTTTCTTTTATCTGAGAGTATCAAGCAGCACTGCGGTGGGAAAATGGTGATTGAGGAGTCGCGATGGGGCAGATCAATATATTTTCTCGACCCAGACTGGTATCATCATTGGTGATTCTGACGTCAATGCTTTTAAGTCCCTTGTTTTCATGAATGAGCTACGCGGCAAACAAGCATTTATCTGTGATATGGATGGCGTGATTTACCACGGCAACCGCTTACTGCCAGGAGTGGAGGCATTTTTGGACTGGTTGAAGGCGTCGGGGAAGAAATTTCTGTTCCTCACCAATAGTAGCGAGCGATCGCCTCGGGAGTTACGAGAGAAGCTAAAACGGTTAGGCGTCGAAGTCCCCGAAGAACATTTCTACACTAGCGCCTTGGCGACGGCTGCATTTTTGGCTCAACAATGTCCCGGAGGAAGTGCCTTTGTGATTGGGGAAGCGGGGTTGACAAATGCGCTGTATAATGCTGGTTTTTCGATGAATGATACCAACCCAGATTATGTGGTAGTGGGTGAGACGCGCAGTTATAGCTTTGAGAAGTTAGAACATGCGGCGCAGTTGATGATTAAAGGAGCAAAACTAATTGGCACAAATCCTGACTTAACAGGACCGAGTGAGAAAGGAATTGTCCCCGCGACAGGGGCGTTAATTGCACCGTTGGAACTAGCGACGGGGGCGAAAGCCTATTTTGTCGGGAAGCCGAATCCCTTAATGATGCGCCATGCTCTGAAGCAGTTGGGCTGTCGTCGCGAGGATACAGCCATCATTGGCGATCGCATGGATACAGATATTATTGCCGGGATTGAGTCAGAAATCGAGACGGTGTTGGTTTTGTCTGGAGTCACCCGCCAAGAGGATTTAATCCATTTTGCCTATCGTCCCCACTATATTTTGCCAGGAGTCGGGGATTTAGTCCCTTGACTTTTCTGGAAATACCTAGATGTTTGTTACATATTATAAACCTGTTCTAAATGACCATAAAGAGCGTTAAGAGGTTTATTTAACACTCTAGCAAAAGAGAGGCTCTAGGGAGTATTATCTAATTTTAGGCAGATATAAAACCGTGGTTTCACGGGTAAGACTGAGGTTATAGCAGAATGACTAATAAACAAGTGACTGAACCCAAAAAGGTATCGAGT
The DNA here is from genome assembly GCF_040219735.1 of Coleofasciculus sp. G1-WW12-02. Lineage (NCBI taxonomy): Bacteria > Bacillati > Cyanobacteriota > Cyanophyceae > Coleofasciculales > Coleofasciculaceae > Coleofasciculus > Coleofasciculus sp. G1-WW12-02. Next base: position 91,726 of record NZ_JAVJRX010000145.1, read on the forward strand.
GATACAAAAATCAGAATCACTCGTGCTGAATTAGTCAAAATCATTGCTCAAGCTACCCAAGAGGGAGTATGGCAACTAGATTTATCAGAGAAAGGTATTACAAAAATTCGCGACGAAATTACCAGATTAACTACCCTGAGATATCTAGATTTATCTAAAAATCAGATAACAGAGATACTGGAGAATATTGCTAAATTTCCTAACCTGCAATGGCTGGATGTATCAAATAATCAGATCAGAGAGATACCGCCGTATATTCGCCAACTCACTAACCTGCAAACGCTGTATTTATCAAATAATCAGATAAGAGAGATACCGCTGTATATCCGCCAACTCACTAACCTGAAAACACTGTATTTATCAAATAATCAGATAACAGAGATACCAGAATATATTGCCCACCTCACTAACCTGCAATGGCTGGATATATCGAATAATCACATAAGAGAGATACCGGAATATATTGCCCAACTCACTAATCTGGAAGAACTGGATGTATCAAATAATCAGATAACAGAGATACCGGAACATATTAGCCAACTCCCTAACCTGCAATGGCTGGATGTATCGAATAATCAGATAAGCGAGATACCGGAATGCATGGTTCACCTCACTAGCCGAGGAAGGCTGAATTTAGCGAATAATCAGATAACAGAATTAGATTTATCGAATAAAGGTATCACAGAAATTCCTGACAAAATTATTCAAATAACCAACCTGCGACGCCTGGATTTAAGGAGAAATCAGATAAGAGAGATACCGGAAAATATTGTCCAACTCACTAATATTAAATTGCTGGATTTATCGAATAATCAGATAAGAGAGATACCCGAAACTATTACCCAACTCATTAACCTGCAAACGATGTATTTATCGAATAATCAGATAAGAGAGATACCCGAAACTATTGCCCGAATCACTAATCTGGAAGAGCTGTATTTATCGAATAATCAGATAAGAGAGATACCCGAAACTATTGCCCAACTCACTAACCTGCAATGGCTAGATTTATCGAATAATCAGATAAGAGAGATACCCGAAACTATTACCCAACTCACTAACCTGCAATGGCTGGATTTATCAAATAATCCGATAAGAGAAATACCGGGATGTATTATCCAACTCACTAGCCGAGAAAAACTAAATTTAGCGAATAATCAGATAAGAGAACTAGATTTATCAAATAAAGGCATTACAGAAATACCGGAAATTGTTGTCCAACTCAATAATCTGGAAGAGCTGTATTTATCGAACAATCAGATAACAGAGATACCGGAATGGATTACCCAACTCACTCACCTAAAATTTCTGTACTTATCAAACAATCCGATAACAGAGATACCGGAATGGATTACCCAACTCACTCACCTAGAATGGTTATCTTTATCGAATAATCCGATAACAGAGATACCGGAAAGTATTACCCAACTCACCAACCTACAATGGCTATCTTTATCGAATAATCAGATAACAGAGATACCAAACAGTATTGCCCAACTTACTAACCTGAAATCGCTGGATTTAAGGAGAAATCGGATAAGAGAGATACCGGAAAGCATTGGCAACCTGGCGAATCTTGAACTGCTGTATTTATCGAACAATCAGATAAGAAAGATTCCGGCATATATTGCCCAACTTACTAATTTGGAATCGCTGTATTTATCGAATAATCAGATAAGAGAGATACCGGAAAGTATTACCCAACTCACTAACCTGCAAAAGCTGGATTTGCGGAACAATAAGATAAGAGATATAACGGAAAGTATTATTCAACTAACTGACCTGCAAAAGCTAGATTTATCGGGAAATCCCATAGGAAATGTAGTCTTAGGGACACGCCACCGCGATTTTCCATCCCCTCGCCCTGGAGACGTGGTACTGGGTTCTCAATCTTCTCCTCCCTCGAAAAAATCACAGAAATCATCATCTGAGTAACCGGAAACTTTTCCCATCTCAGCTACATCCCCAATTGACAAACCAACTAATCTCCTATCGCTTCCCTCACCATCCGACGCCTATCATTCACCCCCCAAACCACCCCCACCTGCGGTTCAATCTCAATGGATTCCACCGCACCCAATACCGAGTAAAATCCTCTAAATTCAAGCTTCTCTTAACCAAACAGTATCGTCAAGATCCCCGACTTCTTCAAGAAGTCAGGGATCTTACTTAATTGGATAAACTGTACTTCACCAACCTGAAGAACTGAATCCCATCACCTCAGCGACGGCGGTTGTGGTTGGCTTAATTCCTCGCTGTAACTGGTTGTTGCAGTGTTGAATAGCTGTATCCGGATCTTTTAACCCATTCCCTGTCAACACACAAACCACGGTTGCTCCCGTCGGAACTTGATCTTTCACTTTTAATAACCCCGCCACCGATGCGGCGCTAGCGGGTTCGCAAAATATTCCTTCTTGTGATGCCAAGAGGCGATAGGCTTCGAGAATTTCGTCATCGGTAACGCTATGAAATTCTCCCTGACTGGCATGTTTTACCGCGACAGCTTTCTCCCAACTTGCCGGATTCCCAATCCGAATCGCGGTAGCGATTGTTTCCGGATGCGCCACAGGTTCACCCAGGATCAACGGCGACGCCCCTGCCGCTTGGAATCCCATCATCCGAGGTAAGCGATCGCACAACCCATGTTGATGATACTGGCAAAAGCCCATCCAGTACGCCGTAATATTCCCCGCATTTCCCACCGGAATACACAGCCAATCCGGGGCATTCCCTAAATTATCGACAATTTCAAAAGCGCCAGTTTTTTGACCTTCCAACCGATAGGGATTCACCGAGTTAACCAACGTTACTGGATAATTTGCTGCTAACTCCTGCACAATCTGCAAACAGTCGTCAAAATTGCCCTCAATTGCCAATACCTGCGCCCCATAAACCAATGCCTGCGCCAACTTACCCAGGGCTACATACCCATCCGGAATTAACACAAAAGCTTGCATATCCCCCCGACTGGCGTAAGCCGCCGCTGAGGCAGAGGTATTCCCTGTACTGGCACAAATCACTGCTTTCGCCCCAGCTTCCTTTGCCTTAGAAATCGCCATGGTCATGCCTCGATCTTTAAAGCTACCTGTCGGGTTAAGACCATCATATTTGGCAAATACCTTGACTCCCTTACCCACCGCTTCAGAAAGGGCAGGAGTGGGGATCAGAGGAGTATTTCCCTCTAAAAGAGTCACCACTGGAGTTGATGCGGTGACGGGTAAATAAGACCGATAGGTTTCAATTAGACCTGACCATTGACAAGACTGGGCAAAAGTCTCTTTCGTTTGAGGGGTGTTGGTAGCAGACAGAGTCATGGGTGATTTCTTACTGAATTTTGTTGACACTCTCAGCCCTATAAGGACGGAGATTCTTCTTTCATAGACCCGGCTTGCTTTGACAGGATTTCTCCAATCAAAGTAGAGGTCGAGTCTCCAGAAGCGTTCGGATTTAAAATCCAAGTTCCGACGTGACCCGCCGTACTTAAGGCTATTTTCAGAATATTGATGGCAGCATTCCAATTCCGATCCAAAATACATCCACATCGACAGATATGAGTTCTGGTAGACAAGGATTTTTTAACTACCGTACCGCAGTTGGAGCATTGCTCGGAAGTATAGGCAGGATTAACAGCGATGGTTATCTTACCAAACTTAACCCCAAAATACTCCAGCCATTTTCTGAACTGATACCAACCTGCATCATTGATCGATTTGGCTAAACAATGATTTCTAACTAAATTTTTAATCCTCAAATCTTCATAAGCGACCAAATCATTAGATTGGATTACGCAACGCGCCACTCTCTTGGCGTGTTCTTCACGCTGCCTACTTATTTTGAGGTGAAATCGCCCTAATCGATTAATGGCTTTCTTTCGGTTGGTAGAGCCTTTCTCTGTGCGCGAAATTCGTCTTTGAAGCAAGCTTAGACGTTTCTCGCCTTCTCGATAAAATTGGGGATTTGGCTCTTTGTGACCTAAAGAATCGGTATAGAACTCTTTGATTCCTACATCTAAACCAATGGCTTTTCCTGTCGGCTGACTTTCTACCTTATTCTCAGCGTTAACCAAAAATTGAACATAGTAGCCATCTGCACGACGGACTAACCTCACCCGTTTTATTTGATCAAGTTGATAGAAATTTAAGTCCCACGTTCCTTTGAGCTTAAGCTTGCCGATTCCCTTTTTGTCCGTGAAGGTTATTTGTTTTCGAGTCTCAGAAAGCTTCCAGCCGCTAGTTTTGTATTCAACTGAACGGCAGTTTTTCTTAAACTTTGGATAACCCTTTTTTCCGGGAACAGATTTTTTGCAGTTACTGTAGAATCTGGCAATTGACGAATACGCTCTGTCTACAGCCATTTGGCAAGCATGGCTATTTAAGTCTTTGACAAAGGAAAACTCAGCTCTTAGCGCCGTGTTGTAGCGATACAAGTCTTTTTGTCCAACGTCTCGGTTATCCATCCAGTAACGGATGCATTTGTTGCGGACAAATTGAGCGGTTTGAATCGCTTCATCGATGGCTGAGTATTGAGTTGTCTTTCTTCCTTTAGCCTTGAACTCAAAGACCAGCATTTGACGTGGAACAACTCGACCTCAAAATTATAACATAGAAAAAGTCGTCCTGGAAGGTGTTCCTGATCATGTTGAAGGACGAGGAGCCTGAACCCATTATTTCCGGTCATGACAAATGACCCGAAAAAAGCGTTCATCCCATGACCAAGAGGCGTGGGATGAACTTAATCAATTACCGAGAACGGTTTTGAGTTACCGATTCTTTGGATTTCTTATTACCACGCTTTATCACTTTCGGACGTTCGACCTTGTACTCAACCTCGACAGCAGCTAACTCCGGTTGCGTGTGGTCATAGACCATTTGCAACGCGGCGGCGGCGATCGCGTGGGGGTCGTATTCTTCGCTTAACTCCCGCACGATGGGCAGGAATGATGCCATACGTTCTCCGGCGAGTGCCTCTCGTAACTGATCTTGCAGTTTTTCCAAGCGCCGCGCTTCGATTTGCGATCGCGTGGGAATCCGAGACACTTGTAAGTTCTGCCGGACTTTTCGTTCAATTTGGTGCAGTTTGCGCCGTTCAAAGGGTTGAATCAAGGAAATCGCTATTCCTGTTTTACCCGCACGACCGGTACGACCAATCCGGTGAATATAACTTTCCACCTGATCGGGTAGATCGTAATTAATCACATGGGTAAGATGATCCACATCCAGACCCCGTGCGGCGATATCCGTTGCCACCACCCAGCGCACCTGACTCTGGCGGAATCGGTACAATAAGCGCTCTCGTTGGCTTTGGCTGAGGTCGCCATGATACTCATCAACACTATGACCGGCAGCTTGTAACTGACTGGTCAGTTCTGCTGCTGATCGCCGCGTCCGCACAAAAATTAATGCCGCTTCTGGGTCTTCAAGTGCCAGAATCGGCTGTAGGGCTTTAGCTTTTGAGCAGCCACGGGGGATCATATAAACCCGCTGCTCAATCCGTGCTGGGGTAGCTTTAGGTTGATCAACCGTTACCGTCACCGGAGATTTGAGGAAATTATTGATTAAATCCCGAATTGCCCCAGGCATTGTTGCCGAAAAACAGGCAGTTTGGCGTTCACTGGGGGCTTGCTTGAGGATTTTCTTCACATCATCGATAAAGCCCATGCTCAACATTTCATCGGCTTCATCTAATACCACCCATTTGACTTGATCTAATTTGAGATCTCCCCGATCTAACAAATCGATCACTCGTCCTGGCGTACCTACAACCATTTGTACACCGCGTTGCAACATGCGAATTTGGCGATCAATGGATTGCCCCCCATAGACGGTGAGGATACCGACACGACGAGTACCCGTGAAATCCCGAATGGCATCGGCGACTTGTTGCGCTAATTCCCGCGTCGGCGCAAGAATCAGGGCTTGTACACCTCGGACATGGGGATCTATTTGTTCTAAGATAGGCAGGGAAAAGGCAGCGGTTTTTCCGGTACCCGTTTGAGATTGAGCGACCACATCTCGCCCTGCCAACAGTTCCGGAATGGCTTGAGATTGAATCTCTGTTGGTGTATCAAAACCTAATGTTTCAAGTTGATGGATGCGTTCTTCAGATAAGCCCAGAGTATTGAATGAAAGGGTCATAATGCAAGCGTTTGTTGTGAGTTTTTATTGATGGTTAAGATCAGTGGTCAGTTATCAGGAGTCTAGGTTAGGGATTTAGCAATTGCCATTTTCCCTCACCCTTAATCGACTCAAGTCAAAGGACAACTGACAGTGGACTAGGGACTACAGAACCATAGAGGTCATAGATGCCAGCATCGGTGATTTCTACTTCCACGATGGTCCCCAAGGGGGCTTCGCCTTGGACGTAGACTAATCCATCGACCTCAGGGGCAAATCGAGCGGAGCGACCGATCCGTTCCCCGGTTGAGGGGTTCTCTTGCTCAATCAGAACGTCAACGATCTTGCCCACTTCACCTTGGTTTCGTTTCAACGCAATCGGCTGTTGAGCTGCCATCAGCGTCTGCCGACGCTCCTCCATGACGGCTTTGGGGACTGGATTGGGCAAGTTATAAGCTGGTGTACCCTCTTCCGGAGAAAAAGTAAACACACCAACATGGTCAAACTCATGATGCTGGACAAATTGCAGCAAATGGTTAAATTGCTGCTGTGTCTCACCAGGAAACCCTACGATAAAGGTTGTCCTCAGTACCGCATTCGGCAGGGCGGCTTTAATGCGATCAATAATTTGATCATTCACTCGCCCCTGCCAAGGACGGTTCATGGCACGCAGGATTTCTGGATGGGAATGCTGTAGGGGTAAATCCAAGTAAGGCAGAACATTAGGAGTCTCCTGAATTGCGGCAATTACTGGCTCAGTTAAACCTGTTGGGTAGGCATAGTGCATCCGAATCCAAGGGATGTCCACCTTACCCAATGCCCGTAATAGTTCAGCTAACTTGGGTTCTCCGTACAGATCTACGCCATAGTTGGTCGTGATTTGGGAAATGAGGATTAATTCCTGCACTCCTTGGGATGCCAATTGTTCAGCTTCTGCCACAATCGATTCTATTGTGCGCGATCGCTGGTTTCCCCTCAGATAGGGAATAATGCAGAAGGCGCACCGATAGTTACATCCTTCTGCTACCCGCAGGTAAGCGACTCCTTCTGAGGTTGTCCGATAGCGCGGCGTTGTTTCATCGGCAATATACGTGGGTTCGGCTGAGACGGCTTTGACCCGTTCTCCGGCTTCCACCCGTTCTATCACTTCGACGATGTTCTGATAATCTCCTGTTCCCACTACAGCTACCGCTTCCGGCAATTGCAGCAACAATTCCTCTTGGAAATGTTGTGCCATGCAGCCAGCAATAACAATTTTCTTATCGGCTTCAGCTAGCTCAACTAGGGTGCGAACGGATTCTTTCCGCGCTGCCTCTATGAAGCTACAGGTATTCACGATAACATATTCGGCTAAATCTTCGTTGCTATCGACTGGGTAGCCTGCTTTAACCAGCAGACCCAGGATATGCTCTGTATCAATACGATTTTTTTCACAGCCTAAATGAGAAATGGCAATGGTCGGCTTGTTGCCCATGCGGTTATTACTACAATCTGCACTAGAGGAGTAGAGTTGCGCTCTGTTATAAGCACTTGTATCCGTAAGCACCGAGCCGTGAACAGTTACCTGTCAACTCCCTGGAGAAAATCCATACAGAGTTCAGGTTGATTGAATCCTGCTCACATTTTTACCCAGCGTTACTGGATTGATAGGGGTATAGCCTTAGAGTTTACCCTTGCTCCACTAGTAGTAGTACGGATGTTCTTTGGATGCTCTAGTTTAACCCCGTTACTTATTTATATAAAATTTTATTAATATATGCAATACGCTCGGCTACTTTATCTAACTTGACGCTTGACTAGGGGAAGGGCGACTATTAGCGAGCGTCGGCTTACGTAACCCCATCTAACGGTGGCATCAATGACGCTACGACAAAAACAGCCTCTAATGAGGTCTTAAACTCTCTCCACGTCCGTTTTTAGTCTGGGAATGCCCTGCCGCGATTAACATTATGTATCGCTTCATAGCATCAAACAATACTTTCCTTTGTCTCCAGGTTGGATTAAAACCCGGGTTCCTTCAATCTTTCCTATTGCTGGTTCAGGCTCGGTTTAACACCTTTATCGGTGGTATATCGACGGCAAACTTAGGTGGGGGTTTCAACCACTACAATTATAGGACAAAAGCCATCCTTCTAGGACGGGGCTTAAATCCCATTATTTTTGGTCAAATTCTTGTGAACGGTTTTCAGGTAGATACGTGAACTTACAACAAATTTTCAAGACACCCAATCCAATTATTGGCGTTGTGCATCTGTTGCCCTTGCCGACTTCTCCCCGTTGGGGGGGGAGTTTAAAAGCGGTGATTGATCGAGCCGAACAAGAGGCGACAGCGCTGGCATCAGGGGGAGTCGATGGTGTGATCGTGGAGAACTTTTTTGATGCTCCCTTCACGAAAAACCAGGTTGATCCCGCCGTCGTCAGTGCGATGACCTTAATTGTCGGACGGCTGATGAATTTAGTAACCTTACCGCTGGGGATCAACGTTTTACGCAATGATGCCAAAAGCGCGATCGCGATCGCCAGTTGTGTCCGCGCCCAGTTTATCCGGGTCAATGTTCTCACCGGCGTCATGGCAACGGATCAAGGATTGATCGAAGGACAAGCTTATGAACTGTTGCGGTATCGCCGGGAACTCGGTAGTGATGTGAAAATTTTAGCCGATGTCTTGGTTAAGCATGGACGCCCCTTGGGATCACCGAATTTGACCACAGCCGTACAAGAAACCATTGAACGGGGTTTAGCCGATGGCGTCATCCTCTCCGGATGGGCAACAGGTAGTCCTCCGAGTCTAGAAGACTTAGAATTAGCCTCAGCCGCCGCCAATGGAACTCCTGTTTTTATCGGTAGTGGCGCCAACTGGGAAAATATTCCCACCTTAATGCAAGCCGCAGACGGTGTGATTGTCTCCAGTTCCCTGAAGCGACGGGGGCGTATTGAGCAACCCATTGACCCGATTCGCGTCAGTCAATTTGTGGAAGCGGCACGACGTAGTGTGAACCCTACAGCATCACCGCAACCCATGTCTTCGGTCAAGTTACATTCATAGTAGGAGTGAGTCGTAATTGTCTGGCTTACTTTTGAAATTCCTAGTGTTGATTGACAAATTATGAGACGCCGACGTTCTGCTCCCTGGATTCATCGCCAGTCCCGCCCAATCATTGGTGCGATCGCGATTCTTGGTGCTTTAGATACTGCTTATCTCACCCTAGTGGAAACAGGGGTATTTAAAGAAGCCGTATGTCCCACAGGCGATGTAATCAACTGTCAAGCTGTCTTAAGTAGTAGTTATGCTTGGCTTTTGGGCATACCGCTGAGCTTATTTGGCTTTTTAGCCTATACTGCGATCGCGGTATTTGCCTTTGCGCCCCAACTTGTTAAATCATCGGATAACAAAGATTTTCGCCGACAAGTAGACGATTGGAGTTGGCTGCTGATGTTTGCTGGCTCAACCGCAATGGTTGTTTTCAGCGGCTACCTCGTCTATCTCATGTCCTTTGTAATTAAGGCGTTTTGTATCTATTGCCTCGTATCCGCCTTCTGCTCAATCGCCTTATTCGTGCTGACGATAATTGGGCGTGAGTGGGAAGATGTGGGACAACTGTTTTTCACTGGCATTGTTGTCGGTATGGTAGCGTTGATTGGCACCTTGGGCGTTTATGGCATGAGTAGCCAATCGACAACGGCTGCTGGTGCAGACGGTGGCGTAATTCCCACGGTATCGGGTGCGCCTCAAGCTCCTTACGGCTGGAAAGTAACCACAACCTCTGGCGAAGCGGAAATAGAACTGGCTCGTCATCTGACAGCCGTGGGTGCTAAAGAATATGGTGCCTATACTTGTCCCCATTGCTTTGAGCAAAAGCAGTTGTTTGGCAAGGAAGCCTTTAGCCAAATCGATTATATCGAGTGCCATCCGGCTGGTGAAAATCCTCAGCCTCAAGTTTGCCAAGCAGCGGGAATACAAGGATATCCGACTTGGGAAATCAATGGTCAGTTGTACCCTGGGGTTCAGAGTTTGGAAGAACTGGCAGATTTAACCAACTACCAAGGAAAACGCGACTTTAAGTACCAATTGCCTCGCTGAGAACTGTAGAGACGTTGCCGGCAACGTCTCTACAAGGTTAATACAAATAAAGGATTAATCTGACGATTCAAATAAATCGAGGGGTAGATGACCATACATTTCATTAATACCCCCTTCAAAGGAAGATTGGCAGGATACTAAAACACCGCGATGCTCACCCGTATAGGAATCGATGTAACACAATCCTGAATTGCCGTTATATTTGATATAAACCGCTCCCTCAATCGGAGTCAGGTCAAGATTCGGTTGATATCCTAAAGCTTGAGTATAGGCTTTGAGCGCCGATAAACCCTGAGCCGCTGTATCCGCACAAATACCAAAGATTTGATAATCTGAATGCTCGGCAAGTAACGCTAAGGCTTGCCGCAGTTTCTCTTTTTCGGAATCTGAAACCACAGGTTGAACGGAGATGCAATTGAAGGGGTTGAGGAGTGCTTGAGCGTCTGAGATGGTGAGAGGGGTAGAGTTTTGGGTAGACATAATTCGCGATCGCTTGTGACCTGATCGATGATACCAAGTCGCTGGATGCCGGGAGTGACAAGCTCCTTCATGAACCCTACGCTATAGTACCCAGGGTGTAGGGTGTAGGGAACAATGGAATCCCTCTGTTGCTTCACTATGATAGTGATCACTCAATTTACGTAAAATAAATCACATTTTTTTGGCTTTATTATCACAAGTTGTCAGAGATATTGATCAAGATTTAGTAAAGATTTTTAGGTAAAAATAATATTTATACATAAAAAAACATCAAAAAAAATCTGACAAGATTCATGAATACCTGTCCCTGCTGCTCCCATCCCTTACTACGGCACATTAGCCACCATCGTCTCTACTGGTTCTGCTCGCACTGTAGGCAGGAAATGCCCAACCTCGATCCGACTTGTCGTCAACCTATCCAAGAACTAGAGCGCCTATTTAATCTGCCAACTGTTCCCAGTCAGACTAAGTTGATCAGTTGCCTGTAGTACATTTTTACTGAATTTATGCCCGTATGTGGAGGTAATATGGCGTATTACCGGGAAACATTAAGGGTGTAAATCTCCCCAGAGGAGTTCTGGAATTATGGATTATTTACCCTTATGTTCAGAAATTGCCAAAAATTTAGCGACTTTTTTAGACAAACTCCCCTACCAAAATCAGTCAATAATAGATGGCAAAGCCAAACATGAAATTAATCGCCAAGCTGGTGAAATTATCCGTTCTTGTTTAGCAGACTATCCCATCAACCTTTATCTCGCCGGAGAACACCCTAAGCGAAACCCTCACGCTGGCTACTCTATATTTGTCGATCCGATTGATGGAGCATCAAACTGGCTACGTCAAGTGGGCGATCCGTCTTTCGTTATTGCGATCGCGGCAAAATCATCCGACGTAACCTTAGGGGATCTAGACTTTGCGTATGTACAAGGATTACGTACCGGAGACTGCTACTATGGAACCCAGAACACTGCCTATTTCAGAAGCGCCCACACTCAAGACTATAGTAAAATTTACTGTCACTCTCAAGTTTCCCTAAACGACGCGATCGCATACTTACATCCAGGCTATCATCGTGCTAAAGAAGAATTGAGCGGTAGTTTCCCCTTGTGGTTATACTGTAGGGATATTCGCTCGATCGATAACTCAGCCATGGAGTTTTGTGAAATCGCCCGAGGCGCTGCTGATTTTCTAGTCGAATGTCGTCATGCTTCAAGAAATTATAATTTACTCGCCTATCCAATTTTAAAATCAGCCGGCGGTTATCTGGTTGATTTTCGCGGCACTTCTCTGGAGTCTCTTAGTCTGGAATCTGAATATATTGTTGATTATGTCGCCTGTGGTTCTGGCTATTTATTACGAGAGGTTCTCCAGGCTATTCAACGCTGGGAGCAAAACCACGAAAAAACTTTAGTTTTTTAGCAGAAAGTCAAATTGCTTGAAGAGTCATTTGTCATTTGTCATTAGTTGTCTGACGAAAGTCGGGTGGATGAGTGCTGATGGTTATATAGACAAATCTTGTCCATAGGTGTAGTACAGGCTAAATTAGGAAACTATAATCGAGAACTCCTAATTTTTTATCTAAAATGCTCAAACCCCTTCCCTTGACGACTGTACTATCCCTGACTCTCGTAACCTTTACCGCCGGCTGTTCCCCTCAATCTAATCTCTCCCAACCCTCCGTCAACGAAATCGATAGTGTTTCAGTAGCTGAAAGTCCAGCAGAAGCAGAATTGGCGCAAAAACCAGCTATTCCCTCACTCGCTTCCCCGGATAATCCCGATCCGGCGATCCAAGGGCAAATTGAGCAATACATGAATGGTTTAGCCGCCAAAGGATTTGCCAAGGAAAATCATGGGATCTGGATACAGGCGGGGAATACTCTTCTAGCGAATTATCAAGGTACAGTCCCCTTACCTGCGGCTTCTATCACCAAAGTCGCCACCTCCCTCGCTGCTTTGCAAACCTTTGGTCCTGATCACCAGTTCATCACCCTGATTGGCGCAACAGGGGCGGTGGAAAACGGTGTCCTCCAGGGAGACTTAGTTATCGCAGGCGGAGAAGATCCATTCTTTGTTTGGGAAGAAGCGATCGCGTTGGGAAATCTCTTGAATCAGATGGGTATCCAGCAGGTGGCGGGTAATTTAATCATCACAGGCAAATTTTACATGAACTTTGAGTTTGACCCACTTAAATCAGGGACACTGCTCAAACAAGGGTTAAATGCTCAACTGTGGACTCCTGAAGCCCAAACCCAGTATCAAACCCTACCCCCAGATACTCCTAAACCTCAAGTTGCGATCGCGGGTTCAGTACAAGTTTCCCCCACCCCTCCCAGTAATGTCCAACCCCTGATCCGCCACTCGTCCTTTCCCCTGGCTGAACTGCTCAAAAAAATGAATCAATATAGCAATAATAAAATGGCAGAAATGATCGCCAACTCTGTGGGAGGGGCTAATGTTGTCGCCCAAAAAGCCGCCGCTGCCGCAGGCGTTCCTCAAGCGGAAATTACCTTAGTCAACGGTTCTGGATTAAGCGATCAAAATAAAATTTCTCCCCGTGCGGCTTCCGGTTTATTTCTAGCCATTGCTCGATACCTTCAACCCTATAACATGAGCCTTGGCGATATATTGGCGATTGTCGGACAAGATGAAGGCATTTTAAACGAACGTCCTCTTCCCCCATTCGCCATCGTTAAATCCGGAAGTTTAAATAGTGTCAGCGCTTTAGGGGGAGCTTTACCCACGCAGCAGCAGGAAATTATCTGGTTCTCTACGATGAATATGGGTTATAACCTTGAAGGATTTCGCGCCCAACAAGAAGCACTACTGCAAAATTTTATTAGTCAGTGGGGATCTGTTCAATCATTACCCGAAACCTTACAACCCAATCCCGAACGAACCAGTAAAACCTCTAGTAATGAAATACTCAACCAATTATGAGGAAACAGGGAATGGGAAACAATGACAAATGACGAATCACTAATTCTCAAATTGGTGAGGTAATAGGGAATGTGAATGTGGAGGAAGGGGATTTTTCCACGGGTTGCGATCGCGGGGTGTGAGTTTACTAAATTCAACAGTCGCGCCAAGCTGTTCTAATTCTCCCTGCTGGGCTTGAGACAGTCCAGCATTTTGCTTAAATATTGCTCCCTCAACCTTCACACCACTTAGATTAGCATTGAAAAGATTCGCGCCCGTGAGATTGGCTTGTCTCAAATCCGCATTCGCCAAGTTGACATGACGCAGAAACGTATGACTCAAATCGGCTCCCCTGAGATTTACATGACTTAAATCAGCACGACTAAAATCAGCATGACTCAGATTTGCCCCTTCTAAATTGGCATGAGTAAGGATAGCATGACGCAATCGCACCTCCTTTAAAGTTGCTCCCCTTAACATCGCCTGATTCAGTTGAGCATTATTGAGATTAGCTTGGCTCAAATCGGCTCTGATTAGACTGGCTCCGCTCAAATTCGCCTGTTCTAAAGTTACCCCCTTGAGATTCGCTCGATCCAATTGGCTGCGCTGTAAGTTTGCACCTGTTAAATTAGCCTGACTCAGATTCGCCTCACTCAAGTCAACCTCACTTAAATCCCCTTCCTGGAGGCTGGTTTGTCGTAAATCCGCACTCTTAAGATTGGAACCACACAGAATCGCCTGATTAAGATTCCCATGGCTGAGATTCGCGTGTTCAAGATTGGTATGTCGTAATTTCGCCCCGACCAAAGTGGCACGACGTAGATTAACTTTTTGCAAATTGGAGCGACTCAAATTAGCCTGATTAAGGTTTGCACCATTGAGATTAGCATTATTCAAATCTGTTGCTGTTAAATCAGCTCCCATAAGGATGGCACTACTTAAATTAGCGCTACTGAGTTTAGCCAGACTCAAATTCGCCTCACTCAGATCAGCACTGCTGAGATTCGCTTCCCGCAAATCGGCAGCACTTAAATCACTACTGCGAATGTCAGCCCCCTTGAGATCACTCCCGCGTAGATCAGCGCCTTTCAATTGGCAAAAAATACGGTAAGCTCCCAACTCAGAAACCTCTGATTCGCCCTCCTTAATTTTGACGACATCAAATTGCATATTCTCAGTATAAATAGCAAAGACAACATTAAAAATATCCAAAAAGTTGATAAACCACCGACATTCTGCTTCTGGATATCCTTCGTAATAGCGAATCAGACTAGCAATGCAATTATCTAAATGAGTGCGGACATAATTACACAGTAAAATAACTTTGAGCAAGAGAATGACAATCGTCAGGGGACTGCCTTGGCTGGTTAGGGCAATAAAGAGCGGGGAGGGTTCCTGTCCATTTTCTGTGGTTAAAAATTCTAAGGTACGCCGACAAGTCCGCAGCAATAAATCCATGGTCGTCGTTTCCTCGTGATACGACTCATAGAGCGTCTCTAGTTTTTCGGTCAGCGTCCTTTTGAAAAAATCAATGGACTGCTGAGGACTCGTTGAAGACAGTAAATAGTTAAGAAATTTTTGCTTACAGTCCCAATAATTGAGCGTTTTACTCTGCTGAACAAACAAATCAGCCGCATAGGAATAATTATTAAGAAACTTGCGCGAAATGAGTTGCTTGAGTAGACGAATAATTCCATTGCCCAGTCGAGTTGGATTAGCTGGCGGTTTCTTTCTAAACGTTGGCGAATCACAATGTACTGTATACATTGCCAGTTCAAACTTGAACTTCTCTTTCAAGCGTTTTGCCGTTTTTTTCGCTAACTCCCGCTGCTCAACTGGATTTTGAGAATCTAAATATTGCGGCAATATTAAGTAATAGGCATAACGATGACTCCACCCTCGACGCTCTGTATGGCTTAAGGTAAAGACTTTAAGTTCTTGATAGTCTGGACTCTCAATGAAATTGGCAATCCATGTTCTCAGACGATTCAGGTTTGGAGCTACAGTAGATTTGAGTGGGTGAGCATCGGCAAGGGTTTGAATCAACTCCTCTATAGAGTCTGACCGCCGACTGGCTGACCAATTGTTAATCAAGATATAGCAAGACCGCTTAAGCGTATTTCTAAATTCTTGCTCATCCTTTTGCTCAAGTAGCTCATAAATTGAGCCAGCGACGTCTGGATTGGGTTGACACTCACCGGAGAAAAATAACTGCTTAAATTCATGCAAAACGGTTTCTGGAGGAGAACTCTCCACTCGATCGAGCAAGAATTGATAAATAACCTCCTGAGCTTGCTGAATCCGTTGCTGCTGTGATTCTACATCAGCTAAAGAATCGAATGGCTGATTATCTGGTATGATGCGCCCCTCCATAATAGGCAAAACCTGAGTTAACTAATCCTGGTAATTATCTGCCCTTACTACCTATAGCTTAACCTTTTCCGGAAATATTCCTTATCGAAAATATATATTCTACCCAAAATTAGTAGCATCTGGGGGAATGGGGAATGGGGAATGGGGATTGAGGGGGATATACAGCAGATTTGGTGGTTGATGAGGTACAGTCTTCTAAGCAAGATCCCCGACTTCTTGAAAAAGTCGGGGATAAGTCTTGTGTACCTCACTTACACGCCATCGCGCTGTAAAATGAAAGTGGTCGTCATAACAGTCAATCTATACCGCATTTTGAGCTTAAGTTGACACCCATGAAGGCTTGCGCCCTCACCCCTGTACCTTATCCATTTGAGAAACGCTAAGTAGTCGGACAAAAGAAAACGGTACTGTATTAAGTTTTGTAAATTACCCTCAAACCCTTACTGTTCCCTGTTCCCCGTTAAGAGTTCCCTAATCTCAACCGTTAACTTTAATTGTGTCCACCCACTTATATATGCCCTATAGTCAATTCAAAACTATCGCTCAAGCTAAAGCTGCTTTCCAACTGACTGTCATTGAAGGCAGTCGCTTTTTGCCTGAAATTTCTCCAGTTGCCCCTTCGCCAACTCTCTCAGATTACTTACAGGAAACGTTACCGATTGTGGCTACTTCTGGTAGTGAAAAAGCCCGTTCGGAGGGTATTATCTATCCAGTATTAATCGATGTCAGGAAAGCTCTTAATCGCCAAGTGAGTGTCTTCTCCGGTGAGGAATTTAATGTTGACGAGTCGGTCGGTCTTAATGGCTTGTGCGATTTCCTGTTGACTCGTTCAAAAGAAGTCTTAGAGATTGAAGCACCAGCGGTGATTGTTGTGGAAGCTAAAAAGACTGACCTCAAATTGGGCTTTGGGCAGTGTATTGCCGAAATGGTTGCGGCTCAACGCTTCAATGAGGGACAAGGACAACCTATTTCGACGATTTACGGCAGTATCAGCAATGGCAATCAGTGGCAATTTCTCAAGCTGGAAGGTATGACTCTATTCATCGATTTGGCAGTCTATCCCTTGCCGCCAGTTGAGGATATTCTTGGTAATCTTGTCTGGATGGCTCAAGCCCATTAAGCTGAAGTTACCCCCATACAGATGTACTCCACCCAGGCTAAAGTCTTATATCGTAATTGTTTGAGCGCTCAAGGGTAAGCTTTTGACTTATTCACCCAATAATTGCTCCTTGTTGTTTAAGTTCTTGCTTCATTGGATCAGAGAGTCCAGAATTATTTCCAAATCGAGTCCCCTTAACCTTCACACCAGTGAGATTCGCATTGAACAGGTTGGCACCCCTAAGATTGGCATGGCTGAGATTTGCCCCAGTTAGATTAACGTGACGTAGCAAAGCTTGCCTCATATCACTTCTACTGAGATTACTATTGCTCAAATCTGTGCGGGTTAAGTCCGTTTTCTGAAGATTTGCGTGACACAAACTGGCATAACTCAGGTCAGCTCGATCTAAGTTAGCACCGCTTAAGTCAGCGTGGTGTAGCTGAGTCCAATTGAGTTGAGCGCCTCTAAGATTGGCATTTCTGAGATCCACACCATTGAGATGAGCTTTACTGAGATCGGCATTGCTCAGATTAGCATAGCGAAGATTAGCATTCACTAGATTCGAGGAATTCAAACTAGCATTACTTAAATCAGCACTACTAAGATCGACTTGCTGGAGATTAGCACGGCGCAGTTTAGCACTTTTTAATATGGCACGGCATAAATTTGCTTTTTGCAGGTCGGCACAACGTAGATTAGCGTGACTGAGATTCGCACCGCTTAAATTAGCATTCTGAAGTATGGCACCGCTTAACTCCGTGCGCTCCAGCATAGCACCGCTTAAGTTTGTCTGATTGAGTTTGGCAAGACTCAAGTCGGCTTTGCTCAAATCAGCCCCCGCCAGATCTACCTCCCGTAAATCTGCTGCTCTGAGATCCATATACCGGATATCTGTCCCTCTCAAATCAGCACTCCGCAGATCTGTTCCTTTCAACTGAGAAAAGAGGCGATAGTCATCAAGATCCAACACATAAGCATCTTGCTCATCGTCATTAGCATTGAGTTTAACAATGTTATATTGAATGTCTTCGGTACAAATAGCAAAAACAATATTGAAAACTTCCAGAAAATTAATTAGCCACTGACAATCTTTTTCGGCAGAGTTTTCGTAATATCGAATTAATTGGGCAATACAAACATCAAGATGGGTCTGAGCATATTTGCAAATTAGGATAATTTTGAGCAGGATCACGACTATGGTTAAAGGGTTGCCCCGATTAGTGAGTAAAATAAATAAAATTGAAGGTTTTTGACCATCTTCAGTCGTCAGTAACTCAATAATTCGCCGACATGTCCGCAGGAGCAACTCAAAACTCAGTGGTTTGGTATGATGATTTTCATAAAGACTATCTAATTTAGAAAATAAATATTTATCGAGTATTTCTGAATAAGCTTTGACATTAACTATAAATAATAAATATTGTTTAAATTCTCCTTTAAATTCTTGGTAGCTTTGAGTTTGAGCCTGTTGATTCAAATAATTAGCATAACTCCGGCAATTGACTAATATCTGCCGAGAGCTAAGTTTTTTAATGAGTTGAATAACGTGCTCACCTAAACGAGTCGGATTTGTGATTTTTTTTTCGGAGTTTAAATGAGAAGAATCACAACGAGCCGTATACATTGCTAGCTCGAATTTAAAATCTTTTCTCAGCCGCCTAGACAGATTTTTTGCCGTTTCTCGCTGTTCAATTGGATTGCGGGAGTCAAGATATTGAGGAACTAATAAATAAGACGTATATCGATGACTCCAGTGCCGTTTTTCTTCTGCCTCAGCAATATAGGGAGCAGAAAATAACTTTAGTTCTTGATAATCGTGGCTATCAACAAAATTAGCGATATATCCTTTTAACCGACTCAGATAAGGGGAGAGATTGATCGGCTTAACCGGAAGCTCGCCAACTAATTGAATTAGATTTTCAATGAACTCATAACTTCGCTTTGATGACCAATTATTAATTAGAATATAACAAGAACGTTTTAAGGTATTTCTAAACTCTTGATCATTTTTGCTCTCAATAATTTGTTTAAGTGCTGCTGTCAGATGAGGCTCACTCTGATTTTCCAGAAATAATTTGCGGAACTCTTGTAATACAGTTTCTGGGGGATTGTGATGAACAATTTTGATCAGAAATTGATAAATAACTTCTTGAGCCGACTGAACACTCAAGTCGGTCTCAGAAATGTCCTCCCCTGATAAATTGAACTGTTCGCCCTCTGGTAAGATGCGCCCCGTCATAATCCCCAAAATTTATTGACACAAGTCTACTCTTCATCATACCTTAGTCCAACTCCCTGGGAAGTCATCAAAAAGCGGCTATGCCTTCCACCTCCTTGGCTGGGGTAGTAGGAATAGCCGTTTTATGCGGGAGCATGTCTGTCCGTTGGGTTGAGGTAGGTAGGCTTAACCTTCTTGAAGAGTAACCCAACTCCCTTGGGAAAGCCGGTTGGGTTTCACTTGCTTCGGAACCCAACCTACTTGAGAGTTATGTGCCTTCACGCTCCATGCTCCTATTTTGTACCTTCTTCGTCATTGATGGTTCAAAGTCCATAAACGATGTAGCTGGCTTAGAGGAGAAGGAGTACTATTAACGATGCACGAAACCCTAGGCGTCAAATCTTATAGTCCTGATGAAAACTGTTGCTTGGGCCACTGATAGTTCGTTCTCGACTTGAGTGGTTCAGCTTGACGAGTGGCTGCGACATTTTCCAGGCTGGCTTTTTCTTTGCCCTTACTACTTTGCAACAACTGGTGAGCCATTAACACCATTATGGCTTCAAAAACTGACGTTTTTTCATTGGGATTTATAGCGACCATCGGGGGTCTGCTTTTGTCGTTCATAAAGCCGAGAGCAAAGGCAATATGCTCCTGCCCTAATGCCCCCGGTAAATCCATACAAGTCAAACCAATAATCATCGGGATTTTGACTCTGCTGTTCATAAACGAGAGAATTTCGCGAGCATCATTAAAAGAGCTGGAACGATTGGCTGCTACTAGTAAAATATAGGCATGAGCGCGACGAATCAATAAGTCCCACATAAAATCAAAGCGAGATTGACCAGGAGTCCCATAGATTTGTAGCTCCATATTTCGACCTAAAGTGCGCGTACCGAAATCAAAAGCAACGGTTGTTCGTTTCTTCATTAATGAAGTGCTATCAGTCGCATTGCGTTCCGTATCAATTACTGTTGTTTGGCTAAATGTCCGCACGAAGGTTGACTTACCAGCACCCACTGTTCCTGTGACGACAAGACGTATTGTTTCCATTATATTTTTCTCCGCAGTATTTCACCTAAATTTATGAATGTCAGATCAGTTAAGCGGGTCAGCTATCTACAGCACACCATAAAAATCCAAAATTTTGCTATACCCAAAATTAACTAGCTAACTTTTATTTTTGTCGAACAACTCATACAGAAATAGACCATTATTTCAGCTATAGCTGCTTAAGGAGTCGTAGAACTGTTCTGCTACCTCTAGTGCAATTTATTTTCCCCAATCAGTCAGAAATTTTAACAGGAATTTATCTGTCTCATTGAAACTAATCAGATCTGGCATTTTGGGCAAAAATTCACAAGGATTCAGGCTCATATTTTTCTCTGGTCTGGATTTTAGATGAAACCACCAAGTAGAGTCTTCTATAGTTTTAGCAATTTTTTCCGACTATTGTCTGCTTGTTTTATAAGAAAACCATTAAGTTTTCAATAGAGTCAGGGATTGGTTTTAATTGTCTCGGAATAATTATAAGCAATAATCCCAACCTCACTGAAAAATAAATGATAAGGTTAATGTTCTTCAATATTTTTCCATAATTTGCCCTAAAATCCGGAACATCTAGCAATTTTATGATTCCATCTTTGTATAGTTTTATAACGTTAATCCTTGAACTTGTGTAACTATGTAAATCAGCAAATCACTCGGATATTTCACCCAGTCAGAATAATCATGGACACAATCAAACTAATTATGAGGAAAAATGCGCCTCCCCAATAAAGAATGAGACGCTTCAGCCCCAGGGTTTGAGGGGGAGACGAGGTTTCAACGCTTTGTCCTTTGAGCGACTGTAACCATTCAGCGACTCGTTGAAACTTGGGCAAGTTTGGGTGGAGTTTAGTCAGCGAGTCTTGCCACAACAGAATAGCTTGTGCTGGTTGATGATCTTGAGCATAGAAAATACCCATATTGGCTAACGTCTGACCTTCTCGGTAGCGATCGCCTAATTCCTGGAACATGGACAGACTCTGCTGATAGCAATCCCTTGCGTTCTGGCGCTGCTGCTGCTGAAAGTACACATTACCCAGGTTACTCAACGTCTTCGCCGCCCCAGGGCGATCGCTCAACTCGTTGAAAATGCCCAGACTCTGCTGATAACATTGGTTTGCCTTCTCCCATTGACTGGCTAAAGAATACACATTCCCCAAATTAATCAGCGTCTGCGCCTCTTTGTCGCGATCGCCTAATTCTCGGCTAGCTTCCAAAGCCAATCCATGGGTTCGTTCCCAGTCCCCCCAATACCCATGGGTGTTAAAAAAGTTAACCAAATTCTGAGCCAGCGACACAACCACATCCCAAGCCTCAGCTTGATGCGCCCACTCAACCGAGGCTACTATATTCGGTCGCTCGATTTCAAACCAGTATAAAGCCGCCAAAAGCCAATGACGCTCGGTAGGGGCTTGCTCTTTACCCTTAACCAAAGATTGAACAAACTGGCGACGAGTTTCTGGATTAATCGCCAAATCAAAAATCTCAGCCCTCTCCAGATACCAGCGACTCAGCCGCAATCGAGCCGCTTGTCTGACATCGGCGGGTTCCTGCTGCGCCAATTGCCCTCGGGCAAACCGACGCACCACATCATGGAAACGGTAACGCCCTGGACTTTCTGGGGTCAAAAGCTGCCATGCCACCAAAGTATCAAAGGATTGTTGCGCGATCGCAGATTCCACCTCTAACAACCTTACCGCCACTTCCCCTGTAAAATTGACACCCACTAAAAGTCCCAATAAGCGGAACAAACGAGCCGATGCTTCATCCAGTGACTGATAACTGAGGATAAGGCTAGGGCGCATCGACAAATCATTCAGGTGCATCTGTGCCAGCCGCTGTCGTTCATGCTCAAGCTTGCTCGCATAATCAGCCAATTGCGAGTTAGGGAATTGGCGCAAGAAACCCCCTGTAATCCGCACTGCCAACGGTAGATAATCGCACTGAGCCAGAATCTGTTGAGTCGCGTCTGGTTCAGCCGCCATCACCTGTGCACCAATGAAATTTTCCAGAAGCGATCGCGCTTCGGGTTCACTCATCACAGGCAACTCCACAATTGTCGCCTCTTCTAACCCATTAATCTGGCGGCGAGTCGTAATTAACACTGCACAAGTAGAACATTGCGGCAGCAAAGGACGAATTTGAAACTCGTCGCGGGCGTTGTCAAGGATAATTAATACCCGTTTCCCTGCCATTAGGGAATCATACAGTTGAGAACGCTCACTCAGACTTTGAGGGATTGACCGATCCTCCACACCCAAAACCCGCACAAACCCGGCGAGTACGTCTAAAGCGTCGAGAGGTTGCCCCTCACTCCCGCGCAGATTGACATAAAGCTGAGCATCGGGAAACTCCGGTTGTAACTGATAAGCCGCTTGCACAGCTAAAGCAGATTTGCCCACACCAGCGACACCCGTAACGAGTGCGATCGCAGCCTGGAATTTTTGACCCGATGTTGCCTGTCTTAGCACCCTAGTTATACCTTCGAGTTCCCCTTGGCGACCTGTAAAATTAGCCAATGGCAGCGGTAACTCATAGATCGAAGTCGGTTGAGTCAACGTTTGCTGATAAATTCGTTTCGCTTGACTGGGTTCAACCGTCACCGCATCTTGCACTAAACCATGAAAGTGCAGTTCATACCTTGATTTATTTCCACTCATCGATTGCTCCAATGGTTTATCACCTTGCCGATCATCATCACCTCAGCCTAGTCACCCTAACCTAAGCTGGGAATGGGTTTGGTCTTACGGGTAATACAGACTGACAACCACCTGTTGTCACCTATCGTATCCTCAATTTTTACTCTGAAAAAATATAGATATTCCCTTAAATCTATCCTGACTCAATTTTTTATAAAACGCCAGATATAAGCGTTACATCACTCAAATTTACTTAATTTTTATCTTCAATAAAATGAAATCAGCTTACCTCAGTCCCTGTTCCCTTACAAATGACTTTCCCCATGAAAAAACCCGGTCAAAGCCGGGCCACACTACCATTTGATCGAAAAGTTACGCTGTTATCAAGCTATGTTTACAAATTCTTGCACACCAAGTTGATTGCTACTTTGTAACTTCACAGGTAAGTGGGCAAGCTGCAAAGATTGACTTATGCAGAATATTCTGTTCACCATGTAACCAGCTCAACCAACGGACTTCCTTCGGATTGACGCCCTTAAAGGTTAATACGGCGGCTCCTAATAAAATCCCGAAAACATTCGCACCAATCAAACCAACGGCGACAAGCAAAACAGCACTAATCGGCAAAAGCGATTGCAAGGAAATCGCCATGATTGCTCCGAGCGCCACCATTAAGACAATCAGCGGAAACCCTGCCACTAAGAGACATACGGTTAGAGTAAATGTCCAAATTAAGAAGCCTTTGACCTTTTCGTTGAGTGAATAAGCCTTTGTTAAGTTGTCACGGGTTGTCATTTCCATGGATGTTCCTCCTATCGGGGGTAAAAAATGGTCTTTATGTAACAAACCTTTAATCAATTTCTGCTACTTAAGAAATTACGAAGGTGAAATCCAGTATAGTGAACTTCTCCGGAGAAATGAGCTTTTTTTCAAAAAAATTTACAATCAAGGGAGACCATTTATGGATCGCTAAGACGGTCTGACTCATAATATAGGTCAAGCCTCGACTCAAGATCGTCTATCTATAGATAGAAGTCTTGGGCTGTTTAGCCTCATAAATCTGGCAACGGTATGCCCTCAACTCCCCCATAATTTTTCGCCACGATGACCAATCCCCACTAAATGGATTTTGTTAACATTTCTTATAGTTTTGTACCATAGTTCTCATAATTCTCTGGCAACTCGAAACTCAAAACTAAGCTGCCCAGCACCTAAAGGGCGGGTAGCTGATTGCACAATCCCCCTCGGACTATGCATCAAAAGTCCTTGTGTAGCCTCTTTCGTCGCCAGAACCAGAAAGACGGTATCTTCACCACTGTTTTAAGCTTGCCAAGCTAGTAGGGTGGGCAATGCCCACCCTACATAGGGCTTGCTGCACAAGTGAAGAAACCCTTACCCCTCAAGGTGATTACGCCAGAACCATCCGCAATTCACCAACAGTGCGCTTGATTTCCAGCATCAAAAGTCCTTGTTTAGCCTCTTTCGTCGCCAGAACTAGAAAGACAGTATCTTCACCACAACTGGTCAAGACACTAAAGCCCTTTTCACCCTCGACATAGATCCGATCAATTGTACCGCGAACTAATTCACGACCAATCCGTTCACCTAAAGAAAGCATCGCCGCTGACATCGCAGAAACTCGTTCGTCATCCATACCACTGGGTAAAGTCGTCGCCAGAGGTAAACCATCGGGGGTGACAACCGCAGCCCCTTCAACATCAGAGGTGGCTGAAGCAAAGTTTTTGATGATCATTCCTAGTTTTTCGGCGTTAATCGCCATTTGGATACTCCTTGTTTAATTGCCAACAGTCTTTGCAGTAATAGATACTGCAAGCTGAGATTTCTCCTGTTCCCCCGACGCTGTTACTCTTAGAGTTCAGCACGAACATTCCTGTTGATTTCACCCATAATGGTGTACTCGAACAGATCACAGCTACCCCCTTGTAAGAGTGATTCAATTTGAGTTCCCTGCAAACGCTGATTCAGAAAGGCTTCGAGAAACCCTTGAACCGCCCCCATGGTGAAAGAAGCGACCCGAGTTGAGCCTTGAAGTTCACCGAAGGAGTCAAAGGTTTCGCGAGTATAGACTTTGTAGACATCGCCCTCTTGGATAATCTTGTCAATGACGCACAAACGAGTTCCCTCTTTGCCCAAGGCTAGCTGGGCTTTTTCGGTAATTTCTTCCATGGAGACGGAGGCATCCTTGTCTACCAAATTGAGTTTTTTGGCTAGCTCTTTACCCCGTTGGCGACCTGCAGAAAGCATCGCGATCGCAGCGGCTTTTTCACCCAGCGCATCCTCGATACCACTAACGATTGCCTTCATTTCTCCAATATTGCCAAAGTCTCCCAGTTCTTGACGTGGATCTTTCGCTGAATCTGTCATATTAATTTCCTCATTTGATGTTCAAGTCTTGTTGTAATCAAGAGTTCAACTGTTCAGACAAAAATATGTTTCAACAGCAAAATCTTGGCAGGGTACTGGAAAAATAGTCCCTGTTTTTGTTATAGCCGATAATTACCGAAATTACCGAATAGTCTATACTTTCTTAATTAAGCGGGCAGAGAATTAGTTTGACTAAAAAATTGAATTAATAACTAAAATTATTACCTCAAAAAAATAAATGCAAACGAAACAATAAAACCGGGTTATATACTGCAAAAAAATGGTAAAATATATTATTTTTTTGATTGAAATTCTCTGATAATACAGTCAGAATAAATTAATTTTAGCGATAGTTTGTTTAATTGATCATCTCAACATGGGTAGGGTGGGCATTGCCCACCCTACATAGGGCTTGCTGCACAAGTGAAGAAACCCTTACCCATCAAGGTGATTACGACAGAACCATCCGTAATTCACCAACGGTGCGCTTGATTTCCAGCATCAAAAGTCCTTGCTTCGCTGCTTTCGTCGCCAGAACTAGAAAGACGGTATCTTCACCACAACTGGTTAAGATACTCAAACCCTGATCACCCTCAACATAAATACGGTCAATTACGCCGCGAACTAATTCTTTACCAATCCGTTCCCCTAACGAAAGCATCGCCGCCGACATCGCAGAAACCCGTTCGTCATCCATACCACTGGGTAAACTAGTCGCCAGAGGTAAACCATCAGGGGTGACAATCGCGGCACCTTCAACATCAGAGGTTGCTGAAGCGAAATTTTTGAGGATCATTCCCAATTTTTCAGCATTAATAGCCATTGTGATACTCCTTGTCCCATTTGAAATAGTTTTTGCAGCGATAGATACTGGAAGTTGAGACTTCTTATGCTCCCCCCGAACCTGTTAACGATTGACTTGAGGAAGAACGGTGTACTCCAACAGATCGCCGCTACCACCTCGTAAGACGGATTCAGTTTGAGTTCCCCGTAAGCGCTTACCTAGAAATGCTTCGAGAAATCCTTGAATTGCCCCCATGGTGAAAGTACATTGCCGGGATGAGCCTGGGGATTCACCAGCTGAACAAACGGTTTCGTGGGCAGAAACTTTGTAGACATCGCCCTCTTGGCTAATCTTGTCAATGACGCACAAACGAGTTCCATCTTTGCCTAGGGCTTCCTGGGCTTGTTTGGTCAACTCTTCCAGGGATAGGGAGGAACCTTTGTCTACCAAATCCATGGCTTCTGCTAGCTTTTTACCCCGTTGGCGACCAGCAGAAATCATCGCGATCGCGGCAGCTTTTTCGCCCAGCGCTTCTTCGACACCGACAACAATTGCTTTCAAGCAAACAATGCTGCTAAAGTCTCCGAGTTCTTGACGTAGTTCATTCTGTACAATTGCCATAGTACTTTCCTCATTACTGATAAAAATTGTTGGCATTAATGGTTTAGCTATTCAGAAAAATCCATGCTTTAATAGCCAAATCCTTGGCTTATCTCAGTTAATTATCCCTATTTATGTTATAGCAATTAATCGCGAATATGTCTGTAGTTTTCTATGTTTTTTTTATGAAGCATAGATGAAATTTATGATCTGTATTATTTTTCAAGAAAACAATATTATCTAATTAAATAAAACATTTTATCGGCAAATTAATCACCGAAGTTATCATAAAAAAATACGACAAAAATAAATTTATTTTCGCGATGGTTCGTTGAATTTCTAATCTCAACAGTCCCGGCTTAGCCGCCTGACTTGCTAAAACTAGAAAAACCGCCTCTTGTCCACAACGGGTTAAAATGCTCAAGCCTTGGTTACTCTCTACACAAATGCGATCAATCTCTCCCCCAATCAGTTCCTTACCTATTCGCTCAGCTAAAGACAACATAGCGGCTGATATCGCCGATACCCGTTCATCATTCATACCAACTGGCAAACTCGCAGCTAGGGGTAAACCATCGGGAGTAATCATTGCTGCACCTTCCACTTCAGGGGTATTACTGACAAAGGTCTTTAGAATACCCCCTAACTTATAAGGATTAATCGCCATAGTTGCCGTTTTGCTGAAATTTCCTCAACGGGGAATAGGAGTCAATCTCTGTAAAAATGTCATGTAAAGACGTTCCACCGGAACATCTTTACAAAAATCATGACTACTCTGTTGAGGCTAGGTTGGATTGAGAAAATGCACTAACTAGAGCAAGGTTATTTTTGAATAGCACCTAAGACTTTGTACGCCAAAATATCATACATTCCTCCCCGTAATACGGATTCAGTTTGAGTTCCCCGTAAACGTTCACCCAAAAACGCTTCCAGAAATCCTTGAATCGCCCCCATCGTAAACGTGCATTGTCGTGATGAGCCTTGGGGTTCACCTGCGGAACAAACAGTTTCGTGAGTATAGACTTTGTAGACTTCATCCTCCTGAACAATTTTTTTGATCGCACACAAGCGAGTTCCATCTTTACCTAAGGCGTCTTGGAGTTTTTTCGTCACATCAGCTAAAGAGATTTCTTTTCCCTTATCCACTAAATCAAGATTTTCCGCCAACTGTTTACCTCGTTGGCGACCCGCAGAAATTAGTGCAATTGCTGTAGCTTTATCACCTAAAACTTCTTCAACACCAGTAATGATTGCTTTGAGGCAAACAATGCTGCTAAAGTCTCCAAGTTCTTGGCGTAGTTCATTCTTTGCGATTGCCATATCCGTCTCCTTTATTGTACAAACTTGCCCCCTTTCAAAAACCAATCTATTTACTCCTTCTCAAGTTAAAAGATTAATCCTGATATTTTTTAAATAATTTTTATATTTTTTTTGCGATACAAGTGGTAATACAACAATTTTATTTTCGCAGTTTGTTTAAAAATATTTAAGACCTGTAAAAAAAACAACTTCCTCTAATATATTTGTCGAATTAAGACCTTTAATGCTTTTAAGACTGAGGGTTTCAGTTGAGGATTTACGTTCAGAATAGGCGGACGATGTTGATCATTTACAATACCTAAACGTTTGACAATTTCTTCTACAGGTAAAGCTCCGGCACAATCTGTATGAGTCAAACCAATAAGCATCGGCACTTGAACGCGATCATTCATAAACGAGAAGATATCTTGAGCATAGGAAAAACTATTGGGCTGATTAGCGGTTACCAGTAAAATATAAGCATCGGCTCCTTTAATTAAAATATCCCACATAAAATCAAAACGGGTTTGACCGGGAGTCCCGTACATGTACAAAGTTTTATTAGCCTCTAACACAAGTCTGCCAAAATCGAAAGCGACGGTAGTTGTATCTTTAAATGAGGCTTCTGTATCAGAATCGCTTACCTTTCGTTCTATTTCGACAACATCAATTTCACTAGCTGTTCGCACAAAAGTAGATTTTCCCGCCCCGACAGTTCCTGTTATAACTACACGTATATTTTCCATGATATTTATTGACAGCAAAGCAGAGTTGCTTTTCTTGATTCGATTTAAACTACTTTTAGTCAGACGGATGTGGAAGTAAAAACAGAAAATGCTGTTCAAACTCTAGTTCTCTATGTCAGGATATTTAGGGCTAGTAATTATACTTTCTAGCACCTTTAAAATATTCCTGACACTTAATTAAATAAGTTACAGCAAGATAGCCTTCAAATCGCCAAGAGTCCGTTTAATTTCTAACATCAAGAGTCCTTGTTTAGCTTGCTTAGTGGCTAGAACTAGAAAGACAGCATCTTCCCCACAACTTGTCAAAATACTCAAGCCTTGGTCTCCTTCGACATAAATGCGGTCAATCATACCGCGAATCAGTTCTTTTCCAATCCGTTCACCTAAAGATAACATCGCCGCAGACATTGCCGATACCCGTTCATCATCCATACCACCCGGCAAACTCGTGGCTAAAGGTAAACCATCTGGGGTGACAATAGCAGCACCTTCAACATCACCCGTTGCTGAGACAAAAGTCTTAAGAATATGTCCTAATTTTTCAGAATCGATCGCCATTGATTGTTTTACTTCTGCTGAATTGAGAGATTATGAATGGAGTTAAATCGTGAAATTTGAATTACATTGAACCTGCACCCGTAGCAATGAGGCGTTTGAATAGTCCTTCTGTCCAGCCTGTTTCTTTGAGAACGGCGGCTGATGTGACTTCAATGTAGGCTTGCTCAATAAACGCCAGATCGATCATGCAAATTCGACTGAGAGCATCTCGTAATTCTTCATCTTTGTCTGCCTCTTTTAGCTTTTGACCCACAGCATTAACTACAATTGCCATAGCTGGCACTACATGTTGCGGTCCAATGCCAATCTGCACATGCACTAGACCAATTCGCCAACGGCGATCTGCATAAGTATTCCCCCAATCATCCATACCTGTAAACATTTCGTAAAACCATTGCGTAAAGGTTTCACGCAAGCGATGTATCCGTCCTTCTGTAGCATTCAAAAGCTCGTTCATTTCTGGATCTCGTCCCAAATAAGCATAGAAATGATCTGCCATTTCTGGAGCGATGTCTTTACCCCAATCTGCGTTGGCTTTGAGAATTGCTTTCTGTTCATCGGTAAAGCTAATACGCCTTACTATTGTCTCCATAAATGCATGAGCATCTAAAGTCATCTTTGTTCCCTGTGAGGCTTGATTTTTAATCTTCTTTATTGATAACAGATTTTTTTTAATGTTGTCCATATATTTATGTATTATTTATGTAAAGAAACGAATTAACCTTCAAACAAACAGCACAAAATACTCAAATCCAATTAAACTAAAACCATGGCATTTAAGTCAATTTTGATAATAAATTTTAAGGACAATAGCTGAACTCAAAGGTATTCAACTATTAGAACTGAATGGCAAATAAGATAAACGCGATCGCGTCCCATTAAGCTAACACCGAGCTGTGCTAACGCTAACACGAAACAAGACAAACCAAGTCCGCCTAGGCAGACTTATATGGATGATATACTTCAGACAAATGTCGCGCTCCTTAAGCTAGATTTGTAGTTGCACGCTTCATGCCATAAACGCTGGTATCACTGACTACAAATGCTTAATTCAGTGCCATTTGAATTAAGACTATTGCCCTAATGCTTTAAAAATCTCAGACTAGAGAATAGTAAGTACACCTTTTCCTTTGAGTTATAACAAGGAAACTCAGTTGTTTAACTTTTCTCCGAATCAAGGATATCTGTCTTATCCGCACAACTCCGCTTAGTTTCTACACAGTTACTTTTTTCAGGCATCAGCAGATAAGTCCGGAGTATTGGCTCAAATCAGTACTGTTGTTATCTCTATACTTTTGTTCAGATATAGGGTTTCGCTTATGTATATTTTTATTATTTTTCATCATATTTTATTGGAGGTGCACCCCGACTCAAGGAGT
This sequence comes from Coleofasciculus sp. G1-WW12-02, assembly GCF_040219735.1. NCBI lineage: Bacteria > Bacillati > Cyanobacteriota > Cyanophyceae > Coleofasciculales > Coleofasciculaceae > Coleofasciculus > Coleofasciculus sp. G1-WW12-02. Next base: position 122,445 of record NZ_JAVJRX010000145.1, read on the forward strand.
CGGGGTGCGGATAGGAGACTAGCTGAATTAACCCAAGCTGACTTTAATCTGGGTAATCGCCCGACTAATATCTAAGTTAAGGGCGCCTTGTTTGGCATCTTTCCCAGCCAGAACGATGAACACAGCTTCTGGACCGCAGTCGGTCATAATGCTGTAGCCATCATCACCTTCGACTAAAATACGACTGGTTTGACCTCCCAAGAGTTCTTTGGAAATCCGTTCACCCAGAGACAGCATGGTGGCGGACATTGCTGAGATACGCTCTTCAGCCACTGATCCGGGCAAGCTAGACGCCAGGGGTAAACCATCCGGCGTAACAATCGCAGCACCGATGACATCAGTTGTCGTTGAGACAAAATTCTGAACCAGGTGACTCAGTTTCTGAGTATTGATTCCCATTTTTGTTTTTCTCCTTAAGGTTAATACAGGACAATGAAGTTAAGTGATGTAACTGAAACAAGCATGGCTGACTGGTTGGATGTTATATTTACCTACTTCTGGGTTTTAGCCCAAACTGTAAGGCTACCCAGTCAGCTCACGATGAGCATAAGGCGGCTAAGAGAAGATTTGCCGAGTTTGATAGCAGGGCAATCCTCATTAGCTGCTTTTTGTTGAATTACTCAACAGTAATAAACTCGAACAGGTCGTAAGAATCACCTCGAAGGACTGATTGTGTTTGTGAGCCCTTTATTTTTTGCTGAAGCAGTTCGGTTAAAACGCCCCAAACTAAACCGAGGGTAAAAGTACATTTAGGAGGTTCTCCCTCAGTTCCGCCGATCGCGCAGAGGGTTTCTGTGGTGTAAACCTTGACAGTGTCGCCCTCTTGGGTGATCTTGTCAATGATGCACAAACGAGCTCCCTCTTCACCCAAAACTTCGGCGATTTGCTTAGTCGCATCTTCCAAGTTTTGTGTGCTACCTTTGAACCCCAACTTTCCTGCGAGTTCTTGCCCATGCTTACGACCCGCAGCAGTCAGAGCAACGGCTGTCGCTTTTTCACCTAAGGCATCGCTCATCCCTTCAACCAAAGCCCGGAAGGATTCAATACTGCTGAATTGTCCTAATTTATCTCGTTTGAGTTCTAACACGTTGACTCCTTATTTTTGACAACATAGAGTTGGAACACTTCATCAACCAAGAAGGTGTTTAGCAAGGTAAACCTAGTCAGTTAAATTGCTATTAATTTAAGAATTTCTTTAATGACACTAAATTCTTAATCATAGATACTTAGCTGGTTCTAGACATATTGCCCTGCTGTTTCTATGAATAATATACCGATTTAATTGATGCAATCCGGAAACTTATATCTTTTTTTATGCCAATCTAGACATTGATAGTTCTGTTATTTACAATTAGTATAGACCCCTATTTTTTTTTGAAATTCCTTTTCAAAAGAGTTTTACTTCAAAATATAAAATAAATATAAAAATTTAGATACTCATATTTGCGTAAAAATAGATAGAGTCCCCGTGAAGAAAGCTGTATCACCAATCCAGTGAAACTTAGTGGATACATTATTAACCTACAAGTCCCTAAGAAAAAGTGGTCAAGATGCTTGCACTAAGAATGATGAACTGGCAACTTGAGTCTGCACCCCCTGCTAGCCATAGCACAATCACAGGTCTGGAACATGGCTTTCATTAACTTAACAGCAGCGCTCTTGAGTCCGTCCCTGGACACTTCTTATCTAAAACGTTTCGCTCTACTGAAATTCTCTCTCTGTTCAATTGTATTACATGCAATACATTTGGCAAGTCTTGACACAGACTCTAGCTATAGAAGATAATAAATAAGGTATGATATAAATATGTGTTAGCAAGGGAACACATCTCTCTATTTTTCTCTGAATCATGGAATTTAGCCTCGAAAACTTAACGCCATGTTTCAGATTCGCTAAGGAGAATTCACTCAAAAAAGAATAGTGCTGAGAATCATTAAAATCTGCTGATCAGAGTGAATCAACCATCAGGGCAAAAACTGAGACAATCGTAAGAATTTTGATAGTCTTCAGAAATACAGCCCAGGATCTGTAGAAAAACTAGCTAGTGCAGCGCACTTGAATTTAGCCAATATCCCTGAGTTCAGCGTCGCTACAGGTGTTCATTTTTCGGAAAACCCTGTAACCTGTATCCCACCTCATTACGTTATCAGCCTTTTGCATCGAACTCGGGTTAATAAAACGCCGCGATTAAGCGGTAAGGTGAATTATGTTTGAGTTAATCGTCCAAAACGAGATTGTCGGGGAAATCGTGTTTAGCATCGCGCCCGATGGATTTGGTGTCATTAATCTCATCGAAGTTAAACCCACCTGTCGAGGTAAAGGATTCGGAAATCAGCTTTTAAACGAAGCCATCGCTCAACTTAAATGCCAAGGCGTTAAGGGGATACGTCTGACTCCGATAAAAACCAAGAATCCTTTTATCGTAGATTGGTATAAAAAGAGAGGATTTGTTTTAAACAGAGACAGAATGCTTTTAACATTTTAACAACTGCGGCATTCGGGTAATAGGGGAAGGACAGAGATTGACTAGAGAAATTTCTGTTTTTCTCCTACCCTCTTACTTCTCTACCTTCCTACCGACTATATACTAACTAATGTAGAGACGTAGCCTACTATGTCTCTACTAACTAAGGGCGGCTTTTCTCCCTTTCAGGCTATCCTTAAAGAAAATGAAAAGCCGCTCTTTTTAGAGATTAGGTGAGTATAGTAAACTCAAATAAGTCGTAGCTGTCACCTCGCAGTACAGATTCCGTTTGAGTTGCTTTCAGTTTCGATTGGAGTAGTTCACCTAAGACTCCCCAAACTAGACCGAGTGTAAAGGTACACTTGGGAGGAGTTTCCTCAGTTCCACCGATAGCACAAAGGGTTTCTGTTGTGTAGACTTTGATCGAATCACCGTCTCGAACAATGCGATCAATGATACAAAGACGAGAACCTTTTTCTCCTAAAAGTTCTTGGATTTGTTTGGTGGCACCTTCTAAGTCTTGTGTTGAACCTTTTAAGCCTAACTTTTCAGCAACTTCCTTACCGTGCTTCCGACCCGCAGAGGTCAGTGCTACGGCTGTAGCTTTGTCCCCTAATGCGTCTGTCATGCCTTCCACAATAGCCCGGAAGGATTCAATGCTACTAAGTTGTCCCAGTTTATCGCGTTTTACTTCTAACACATTTTCTCCTTATTTTCAGAATAGATTAATGAGATGTGTTCTACATTTATCTAGGTGTTTAGTTATACAGAAGTAATTCGATAAGTTTATTAAGACTTCAGGGTATAACCGACAAAATCTTAAAGAAACTCCGAAGAATTTATCCTTATTTTATACATCTGTAATACTTGTATACCATACATAAGCTTAGCTGGAATTTCCGGAAAACGTCCATTTTTTTGTGATCTATCAATCAAAAAAAATAAAACGAAATATTAGTAACTGAAAAATAATAGAATTTGCCTAATTAGTTTCAATAAATTATTCAAAACATATCAACTTGAGCTAAGAATGCTAACGATTTAGGTCAGGGGGTTCGTTTGCAAATAAATTTGGATGTTTCGATGTTGCATCGCTTGTTCAAATAATTCCGTTGAAAGTGCTTGTTCAACCGGCCAAACACCGGGTTTACTGAGTTGACCTGCCAAAATCAACTGAGCAATGCTACCTGTACCCGCACCAGCCGCCACTGCCGTATTTTCATGCACTAAGGTTGAGACAACTGTGACAGGTTGGTTCCCCTTGTAACCTGTGACTTGGGCGCAAATGGCAACTCCGATACCACTGAAGCGATCGCTAATTTGGGTCATGCGGTAGCTGAGTTGGGATAAATACTCGATATTCTGGGGTTTCCTTAACCAAGCGGAGGGAAACAGATGGGCGGTGATCCAGGTGAGGTGGTTGTAAATATCGGGAATCGAGCCAAACTTGGTGATCACCGTTTTCACGGGAAAAGAGTTGACAAGGGTAGCAGTTTCTGGTACTTCAAACCAGTAGACGCCAACCTTGCCATAAGGCTCAGGGAAGTCAATCGTTTCGCGATCGCTATAGGGTTTGACCTTCTGCCACTGGTTATCAATCCACGCCTCAAAGGGTTCTGATAACCCCAGAAAGGTGGTTTGCAGCACGGTTACTCCAGCCCCACCGGAACCGGCTACGCCATAACTCAGGTGAATTTTTTCTGGCAGATCCAGTTGTTCGATTGCCTGACGCACCATGCTATTGGAGATTCCGGGAAAAACCCCGGTATTAATAATGGCGGTAACACCCGCCGCCGCCCCTTGCTCGTGATAGGCGAAGGCTTTTTGCATAAAGGTGCGATTATCACTCACATCCAGATAATTGACGCCCATCTCAATGCAGGTTTTGAGAACCGAGGCGTCTCGATAGAGAAAAGGACCAGCACAATGAATGACCAGATTATGAGACGCGATCGCACTCCTCAACCCATCTTGATCTGCTAAATCTAGGGTGAGAAACTGCACCTGTGGCGAAAATGCTGTCTCCGATGTCCTGTGACGCCCTGTAATCGTAATTTCTGCTTGGGTATGGGCAATGAGATCTTGCCTAACACTGCTGCCGATACGTCCTTGTCCACCTAGAATCAAAACTCGGTCTGTCATTGCCCAACTTAGTAATATCCTTAATGAAGCTTACCAAGGATATTGCCGTTACATAAGAGCTAGTGCTTTTATTCCCAGGTCTACTCCCACTACGGGATGGGGTTTGGGGCGGTTGACTGGTTCATATTCCAAATGAAAGCTGATAAACCATCGGTCAGCCGTTCTAAATATGGTCACAGACATGGGTAAGTTTGGGCAGATATTAGGTTACAGTTGTTAACCCTTCAGATCAAGGTTGCCGCTACCTTGGACGTCAAACGTCATCCATTCAAACCATAACAGTCTCCAGATCTTATCTAATCTGGCAAGAATACCTTCACTTTGAGTGACCGGATGAATTGCCAGAAAAGATGGTAGTATCTGTAGATATGATAAGTTATGGTAAATGTGTCTACCGAAAAAATCCGGATAGATACGGCTGGATTCGGTAAGGACTAACGTATCTCCGCCCAAGTGGAGATGCAGTCCATCCCTGACCCATACAGATAGCTGATCCCGTGGAAAACAGAATGAAGTTACTCAAGAGAGATATATCTATAATCTCTCCAGAGGATAAAAACTGCTCAAAAACGACATCTCTTCTCAGCGCAAAAATTTGGCTGATTTGAATTGTCGCGGCTATACTGGCAAGGTCTGGATATTTCTGTAACGGCAGTCATAAGTAGTATATGAGTCCTGTGGTTAAAGTTGTTCAACCCTCTGGTATCTTAGATGGCACAAAAGCCGGTCAATTTCGTCAAGAGATTAGCGACCTTGTGCAATCGAATACTGATATCGTATTGATTGATTTTCAAGACGTTACCTTTATGGATAGTTCGGGCTTAGGGGCACTGGTTCTTGCCCTTAAGACCGTTCGTGCCGCTGGGGGAAAGCTCTTTGTTTGCTCAGTCAACGAACAAATCAAAATGTTATTTGAACTGACAAGCATGGATCGGGTTTTTGAAATCTTTCCCTCACGAGAAGCGTTTGAGGAGGCTGTCTCCTCTAGTGCATGACTCCCTGTGGTAGCGCAGCTTGGCAAAGCTCAGCAAGAATCCCCGTGTCTTCAGACCGGGGATTGTTAGCTGCTTTGAAACAACAACCCGCCAGGGATTTGAATCCTTGGCGGTTAGTGTGATAACTTTTCTATTCAAAGTTAACTTCTAGCAAAGACAAATCGTCATCGAAAAAGTCTTTGGGATTTAATGCCTCAACACCCTGTAAGATTGAGTTGAGGTTACACAAACTGTCTACCCTACACTCACCCAGAAGTTTGACGAAGGAGTCAAGTCCCCAGATATTACCATCCGGTTGGTGAATCTCGTAAATCCCATCGCTGAAAATGTAAAGGGAACTGGATTCGCTGACGTCGCAGCTATCATCCACATACTCAGCCTCAAGTAGCATACCTACAGGCAGTCCTGTTGTCTTCAACAGCTGGACATCCCCACTAGACAATGGCTTACCCGAGAATAAGACAGCCGGTGGATGTCCTGCACTGGCATAGACAAGTTTACGCTTGGTGCGATTATAGACTCCATACCAGATGGTAAAGTATTTATCATTGCGTGCTGTCATCTGAAAGGTCTGGTTTAACCCCCGCAGAACGTCGCTGGGTTGGTAGTAGTTAATATTCGGCAGGGTGCGTGACCTCAAAAGATTCAACACCGAAAGTGTTGGCAAAGCCGCTCTCAAGCCATGTCCTGCCGTATCTAGCAAATAAATTGCCAGGTGTTCGGAATCTAACCAGTAGTAATCAAAGCCATCACCTCCCAATTGCCGAGATGGAATGAATCGAGAGTCAATAGTTACAGGCGGTTCGGTCATCTGATCTGGCAGAATGGAACGGACGTACTCCGCCGCTTCGGCTAGTTCCATTTCCAGCAAGTGTTTTTGGTGCTGCAAATCGCGGCTCAGTTCATGTAATCTCAAGCCGGAACGCACTCGCGCCTGCAATTCAGCAATTTCGATGGGCTTACAGATAAAGTCATCCGCCCCAGCATCTAGTCCCTTTACTCGATCCCCAACAGAACCGAGAGATGTCAGCAAAATAAACATGGTGGTTGATAGTGCTGGTGTTGCCTTAATTTGACGACAGACTTCTAGTCCGTTCATCCGTGGCATAATCCAATCACAAATGACCAACGCCGGACGTAACTGCTGCGCTTGTTCTAAACCCTCTTCGCCGTTGCTAGCGATTGTGACTTCATAACCTTGGTTATGAAGCGTCCGTTTCAGCAATATTTGAATGGCTGGGTCGTCATCAATAATTAGAATTTGGGTCATGGCATCGAGATAATACAAGTCACTCAAGGAGATTGCAGATGCACGCGCTTACAACAAGAAGGAAGACTCGATGAAGCTGGGCACTTTCATGAGAAAGTGATAAAGATCTCAAGGGCAGTGAATAAATGGTAGAGCAAGGGTTAAATCTAGGGTAGACTGGATTTTTTCACAGGGAGTATCTGTTCATTTTAATTCTGGTTTTGATGTCGTTGACGTGAAAGGCTTTGAGCAGTTGATAGAGCTTCAAACATTTAGCAATCAATTTCCTTCCGACCTAAATGCGTTAGACCAGGTTTTATCCTGGTTTGGGGAGCTTCACCCCTCCTCAATCGAAACAAAACTCTGGTTACAGTGCAAACTAGCGCTTGCGGAAGGATACACTAACGCGGTGAAATATGCCCACAAAGACCTGCCGTCCAGTGTTTCCATTGATGTTGAGGTGGTTCTAGCGAAATCACCCCAACGTCTAGAAATACGGATCTGGGACTGTGGAGCGCCTTTTGACTTTGAACGGCGGCTCCAAAATCCGTCGTCCTTGCCTGATGATCAGGCTGAAGGAGGGCGAGGACTGGCTATTATGCAAAGAATTGCCGATAAGCTCAGTTATACACGTATGGAAGATAACCGCAACTGTCTAACAATTGTTAAATTTTATTAAGAGTCCTGGCAGCAGGATGTAGGGAAGCAGGGGAGCGGGGGCATAAGCGAAAACCCAGCCTCAGAAGCTGGGTTACTGTTTATACATGGCGCTCAATTGATCGATCTGCTCCGAATAACTTGATCAAACGGTGGGGCATCCCGTGTCGTTAATAAAGCTCAGTCAATGTCCGAGGCTCTCTTCTGGAGTCGCTGAGAAGTCTACACCATACTGTAATCAGTTGGTGTAGGAGATGTCACCGACCACTGCCGCGATTGTCATCGTTGCCCTCAGTATCAAACGTATCAAACGCGAGACGCTTGGGTGATTGATTGGACAAAATGACTAAGCTTTCACGTTCTCCCCTAAGATAGGATGCTTGTGAAAACTCGCTCATGTTGTTGCACATCGCTCGTAGATCTCCATGTCCGAGTTGCTACAGCCTTTTTTCCAATCAACCCTGTGCAAATCAGGACAAACCCTAAAATTGGCAGAGGTACTCTAGGCGCAGGGGAACAAATCCTGGCAATTTAGGGCGGAAGCCGTAATGAACTTAACCCAATGGTGGGGTTTTGGGGGAGGCTATAAGTCCAGCACTATAATCTTTGATTTAGTGCTGGGAGACTTGGACTTGGGTGTCCCAAAAAAGATTCACACAAAAATGGTACAATAACGATACTAGATGTCGAGGCAAGGATTATTTGCATCGGTTGTGTCAACGAAAACCAAGTTGGCGTAGCAAGTCATCTGCATGGGAATGCACCCATTGCACCCTCAATATCAAAGTATTATAGGCGGATGGGACAGCCGTCTCTGCTGACGGAGGGGAAGTAAGACCATTACTTGGAGTAAATCTAAGTTGTGGCACTCCCCTATGAAGTCAGAAGCCCACACTGTACCTCCTGTCCTGAGCCTGCGAAGGATCACAAAGGATCAGGTCTGTGCTGGGTAGTTCACGTCCTGCTTTCGTCACCTATTGGCAAGATCTGGTGTGAACGTTTCTACCCCGAAGATAGAGCTTGACCCGAAAAACCTGTTTCCGTTTCCTCTGGATCAATTTCAGCTCCAAGCGATCGCAGCGCTGAATGCGAATCGTTCGGTTGTTGTCTGTTCCCCCACAGGTTCCGGAAAAACGTTGATTGGTGAGTACACGATTTACCGCGCTTTGTCAAGAGGAGGGCGAGTTTTTTATACCACTCCATTGAAAGCACTCTCCAACCAAAAGCTACGAGATTTTCGCGCCACGTTTGGTGACCAAAATGTGGGTCTGGTGACGGGCGATGTTTCTATCAATCGGGACGCGCCAATTTTGGTGATGACAACGGAAATTTTCCGCAATATGCTTTACGGCACACCGATTGGGGAAATTGGCACGTCTGTCGAAGGTGTTGAAGCGGTGGTCTTGGATGAGTGCCACTACATGAATGACCGACAACGGGGTACGGTTTGGGAGGAGTCGATTATTTATTGTCCCCCAACAATTCAGCTTGTTGCCCTATCGGCTACGGTGGCGAATTCCGATCAGCTGACGGACTGGTTGAACTTGGTTCATGGCGCAACAGAGCGGATTTATTCTGACTTTCGACCGGTTCCCTTACAATTGAGCTTTGCCAACCCAAAGGGCATTTTCCCCCTGCTGGACTCTAGCCAAACGAAATTAAATCCTCGCCTCAAACCTAAACGAAGTAAAGGGAGAGGACGGGGGGGACGCCCAGAGAGTCCCAGTAATGCCTTTGTTCTGGCGCAACTCCAACAACGGGATATGTTACCGGCGATTTATTTTATCTTCTCTCGTCGCGGTTGCGATCGCTCGGTAGAGGAGTTGGGAGACTTGTCACTGGTTAATGCCAAAGAAGCGGCTGAATTGAAAAAGCGCATTGACGAATTTTTACGCCGGAATCCGGAGGCGGGTCGCGCCGGACAAGTGGAACCCCTGTATCGTGGGATTGCTGCCCATCATGCGGGGATTTTACCAGCTTGGAAGGGGTTTGTGGAAGAGTTATTCCAATTAGGGCTGGTTAAGGTGGTGTTTGCCACTGAAACCCTAGCCGCGGGAATTAATATGCCCGCTCGCACCACCGTGATTTCTACCCTCTCGAAACGAACAGATCTTGGACACCGACTGCTGACGCCATCGGAATTTCTACAAATGGCAGGTCGAGCCGGACGGCGGGGGATGGATGCAACGGGTTATGTGGTCACATTACAAACACCTTTTGAAGGGGCAAAGGAAGCGGCGTACCTAGCTACGAGTAAGGCTGACCCATTAGTCAGCCAGTTTACTCCGACCTATGGCATGGTGCTGAATTTACTCCAAACTCACAGCCTTGCTGAGGCGAAGGAGTTGATCGAACGCAGTTTCGCTCAATACTTGGCGACACTGTACCTCCAACCCCAGCAACAAGCGATTACCGAGTTAACCACAGAACTGGCAAAATTAGATATTCAACTGGCGCCCGTTGATCTAAGCGCCCTGGGGCGGTACGAAAAGCTCAAGGAACGGCTTAAAGAAGAACGGCGATTACTCAAAACTCTACAACGACAAGCTGAGGCGGTACAAGCAGCAGAAATTGCCCAAATTATACCCGAAGCGCCCTTGGGTACTCTACTTTCACTCAAGGGCAAGTACATTCCGGTTTCTGAACCGATTCCGGCTCTATTGGTGGCGAAGGAAAAAGGGCGGGGACAGTCACCCTATTTGGTCTGCTTAAGTGCAGATAATCGCTGGTATGTGGCAACAACAGCCGATTTGGTTGGGGTATATGGGTGGTTAGATATGATTGATTTGAGTGTTCTCAACCCACCCGCTGAACTCACACTCAAGCCCGGTCAACTTAGGCGGGGTACACCAGAAACTGAGGCGATCGCGGCTCAAATTCCCACCGATATAGAACTCATAGTCGCACCCGAAGTGGAGGCGCAGCAGCAGCGGGTAGATGCGGTAAAAGCCCAACTCGAAGATCATCCAGTGCGACAATGGGGTAATCCGTCTCAATTAATCAAGCGCCATAAACGCCGCCTAGCCCTACAAGAAGAAATTAATGAGCGTCAAGCTTTATACCGAGAAAACCAAGCCCAGCACTGGCAAGAATTTCTTAACCTGATTGAAGTGTTAAGGGCGTTTGGTGGTCTGGAGGAAGTAACACCCACACAACTAGGACAAGCGGCGGCGGCGATTCGTGGGGATAACGAACTGTGGTTGGGGTTAGCCTTGATGTCCGGTGCATTTGATCAGTTAGATCCTCACCACTTAGCCGCCTGCGCCTGCTCTTTGGTGACGGAAACCCCGCGTCCGGATAGCTGGACAAATTATCCCCCCTCAGAACCTGTACTGGCGGCATTAGATAGTTTAAGACAAACTCGCCATCAGTTGTTTCGAGTACAACGTCGCTATCAGGTGGCTCTGCCGATTTGGTTAGAACGGGATTTAATTGGGTTAGTTGAGCAATGGGCTTTGGGTGTGGAATGGACACAGCTTTGTGAGGATACCAGTTTAGATGAAGGGGATATTGTCAGATTGTTGCGCCGTACTGTCGATTTTTTATCTCAAATTCCCCATGTGCCATTCCTATCGGATGTCTTAAAACGGAATGCTATTCGAGGTATTCAGTTATTGGATCGCTTCCCGGTTAATGAATTGGGTTAGTTTATCATTTGTCATTGGTTCAGGGTTGACTGATAATTGATCACGGGTCACTGCTCAAAAAACCCGCTTCCCTAACTGTAAATCAAGCTTATGAAGAAATGGGTTGTTGGCATTGCGATCGCGGCAACAATCAATACCCTGCTAGGATTACCCGGAGCGTTAGCTCAAACGGTAAACTTGGGGGTGGTAAAAAGTCCTGATAATCAAGCCGATTGGTCAGATATTACCAGTCGCTTGCAGTCAACGGGTGTGGATTACTGTGTTATTGATTTGAGCCAGGTTGATCAACTTTCTAATCTGGAAAATACTCAACTCCTATTTTTACCCAATATTGAACGCCTGGAACCCGAACACCTAGCAACTGTGCAAGAGTGGATGCGTCAAGGGGGGCGGATCATTGTCAGTGGTCCTGCGGGCATTGTATCTCAACCTGAGGTTCGCAATCGCTTGCGATCGCTCTTGGGTGCCTATTGGGGATTTGGTCTGAGTACACCGTCTAAATTGGAACGATTATCAGTGTCTTCGCCAAGGTGGATACCCAATGCGGGATTGGTGGAAGAGTTGCAAGGGGGTGTGGTGATTCCCGCCAGTTTGGAGGCTCAAACGGCGGCTGTATGGAATCAGCCAGAAAATCCCCCCGCCGTGGTAACGACGGATCAATCGATTTTTTTCGGCTGGCGCTGGGGAGTGGATGGGGAAGCCGCCGCACAGACGGATGTGGTTTGGCTGCAAGCGGCGCTGAGTCGTTATAATATTACGCCGACGCCTGGAAAGATGCCGAATTCATCCCCACCGAATTGTGTTAAAAGTCAATCCTTGGCGGCGACTCCTGTACCCGTAATCAGTCGAGATCCAAAACGCCAAGATAACCTCTCCGCCAGCAATCCGACTCCTGTTCCCAGCGAAGGCGATCGCTTAGTGCTTCCCGCCCAAACTCCGGGCAATAATCGGGGTATCCTTACTCCCAATGAAGTGACGGCGATGAGTCGGGAGTTGGAACACTTAATGGGTCGGGTGGAAAGTACATTATTAACGGCTAATGCTCACAATAGTGAGGTGGGTTTGCTCACTCAAGAGAGTATCGAGTCATTAGAGGGGGTGAGTGTCAAGGAAGCCGAACATGAGACTCAACGGAATTCCCATCCAAATCGAACCACGGTTTCAGCATTAGCGCAAGCGAGAATTGGGTTACAAAATTTTCTGGGTGCGGTTGAGCAACAGGACTATACGGCGGCGCGACAACAATGGATTAATGCCCGACGGCTACTTTGGGATAATTATCCGATGGATCGTCAACTTGCCCAACCGGAAATTCGGGCAATTTGGTTAGATCGGGGAACAATTGTCAAAGCAAAGACTAAACAGGATTTAGTTAAACTCTTCGACCAATTGGCAAAGGCGGGATTTAATACCGTTTTCTTTGAAACTGTTAATGCCAGTTATCCGATTTACCCCAGTCAGGTTGCTCCTGAACAAAACCCTCTGGTTCGCGGCTGGGACCCTTTAGAAGCCGCCGTGGACTTGGCTCATGAACGAGGGATGGAGTTACACGCTTGGGTGTGGATTTTTGCGGCGGCGAATCAGCGTCACAATGCTCTATTGAATCAGCCACCTGATTATCCGGGTCCGGTTTTATCAGCTCATCCCGATTGGGCAATTTTTGATAAGCGGGGACGCTTGTTTGATCCCAATACCAGAAAGGCATTTTTTGATCCCGCAAACCCGGAGGTACGGGATTATTTAATGGCGCTGCTGGAAGAAATTGCCAACCGCTATGACGTAGATGGGATTCAACTGGATTATATTCGTTATCCGTTTCAAGATCCGAGAGTGAATCAGACTTATGGGTATGGGGTGGCGGCGCGTCAGCAATTTAAGGAATGGACAGGGGTTGATCCGATTGAAGTGTATCCTAGCTCGCGCCAATTATGGCAACAATGGACAGACTTTCGTATCCGCCAAGTGGACAGCTTTGTCGCATCGGTATCGGCGCGTCTGCGCGAGCAACGTCCTGATTTGATTCTATCGGCTGCTGTATTTGCCCTCCCCCTAGGGGAGCGTCAGCAACGATTGCAGCAAAACTGGGAAGAATGGGCTCTTCAGGGGTATATTGATCTAGTTGTACCGATGACCTATGCTTTGGATACCGAAGGGTTGCACAGTCTCGCCCAACCGTTACTCACGGAATCAACACTTAACGAAGCGTTACTGATTCCAGGAATTCGTTTGCTGAATTTACCCGATGTTGTTGCAGTTGACCAAATCCAACTGCTGCGGGATTTACCCGCCGGGGGGTATGCTGTGTTTGCGGTTGAGAATCTTAACGATAATTTACATCGTATTTTCCAACAGACTCAGGGTCAGCCTGAGTCCACCTCAACCGAGCCCATTCCTTACCGTCAGCCGTTCCCAGTCGCCATGACTCGATTTGCCGCACTGCAACGGGAATGGAACTTTTTGGTCACGAATGAGCAAATCGTCATTCATCAAGACGCCTTTACTGAATGGGTGGCTCAAACAGAAAAGCTGAATCAGGCGCTCAATCAACTCGCCATGGAACCCTCACAGCAACATTGGCAAAACGCCAAAGCCGCCCTCGCCGCGTTCCGATCTCAATTCCCCCAATGGATGCAGCAGCAAGGGATGCGCCACCCTTATCAAGTTCAGGTGTGGGATAATCGGCTGGCAACAATTGAACGGTTATTGAATTATGGGGGACGAACCACTTTGCCGGAAAATTCGTCGGATGCGATTAAACGTTAATAAGTGAAACTATTTGCCGACATTTGGCTTAAGAGCATGATAGTTTGTGTAAGGTAAACTATTTTGGGCAGCTAAGGCGCTCCCTATGGGTCTAGCAAGAATTAATGTTCAGAATAGTGGTCTCCCGCATCAGTCTCAACTTGGGACACAGGTTTGATTGTTTCCCAACATCAGATCTGAGTAAGATCCCGATGGAGTCGCTTGCACAAAGGACATCTTAGTTGAGATAACAGTAAGGGGTTGGGAGGAGACTCTGAAAATAGGTTGATTGTTCACGCAGTACTTGCTCGTTTAAAGTCGAGTTTTTCCCTTGATGAAGTGGTATTTGCAGCTTAATGTTTTTGTAGGTTTGCTTTCAGTTCTGACCGGAATTGGTAGCGCAACTATGGCTTTTGGTGAAACACCCTCGAAGGTCACTGACTCAACCTCAAAGGAGGTAATGGCTCGCCCAGTCCGTGGTCAAGAAAGGTCAAAGGTGGGTACTGTGCAGGGTAAACCTGTCAAGTCTCCTGCTTCACGGGTTAAACCGACTACATCTGTGGTGATTAAGCCTCAGTCCTTGAAAATTAAACCCACAACCTCTACATCAACATCCCTCAATCCCCCGAATCTCAAACCTCAAGCTGTCAAACCCCAAGCGCCCAAACCTGCCCGTTTGTCGATCGTAACCCTTCATGATCCTGGCGTACACAGATCTTCAGGTTTAGAAGACTCAAATATTGTTTTGCATGCAGATAGGCTAGAGGCGATTCTGTTTGATCCCATTGTTTTACCGGGGGATAGCCTCAATCCTACCCAGGATGATCCCACTGTCTTTCCCACCGCCAATATTTCTTTGTTCCGTCACCAGTTGGCTCATTTTCAGGGTGGGATGGTAGATGTAAATGATCATAGCCATTCCCAAAGACTTGTGATTAAGCCTATCCCAAGTAATCGGGACAACCGGCAAGTGTCTATTCTTGCTGTTGAAAATTTTCTCACTCCTGATTCCCCAGAGGTAGAGTCAAAACCTGGGGATGTAGAGGAAACGAGAATACAGGTTCTGGATAGAAGTAATGTAGAGAGTAACTTTTCACGTCAATCTGAATCAAGGACAGATGACCCCGCTGTATCGGGGACTCAAATTCATCCCACTCACTTAAAACCAGAAAATCGACAGGCGGCGAGTTTAGCACCGTCTCAGATTCACCCGGCGCGTCTCCAACCGGAAAATCGGCAAGGGGTGAATCTGCGCGTTTTCCCAATTCAGCCTCTAATCGGACAATCTGAACCGTTGCAATCGACTCAACCCGAAACCGTGAATCATCAGCAACGCCCCCAACACTCATCGGTTACGGTAGAGAAACCTAAATCCACTCCCAGTAGTAACGTAGTTTGGCAACCTTTATCCTCCCAGAACCGGAATCAGTCGCCAATCGTTGAGAGTAGCCATGGAATTCGTTTGATTTCGGCGAACACTAAACAGAATGGTGACACCCCGCCTGAAGAGAATCAGATTTCAGTTCAAGAGATTAATGTCACCGGGAGTACAATTTTTGGGGAGGCTGAACTTAACCCGATTATTGAACCGGTTGAAGGACGTACTGTCACGTTGGCAGAACTCAGAAGTGTGGCGGATGGGATTTCTCAACTGTATCTGGAACGAGGCTACATTACCTCTAGGGCGGTTCTGGTGGAAGAAACCCTGGACACAGATGTGGTAGAAATTCGGGTGATTGAAGGGAGTCTGGAAGAGATTCAGGTGGAAGGAACACGACGGCTGAATCCGAGTTACGTGCGATCGCGCGTCCGATTGGGGGCGGATACACCCCTGAATACAGGCGAGTTGGAAGATCAATTGCGCTTGTTACGAGTTAATCCATTATTTGAAAATGTAGAAGCCTCCTTGAGGGCGGGAACCGGATTGGGACAAAGTATTCTTGTGGTGCGGGTTACTGAAGCCGATCCCTTTGAAGGAAGTGTCGGTATTGATAACTATTCCCCTCCCAGTGTAGGTTCTGAACGCTTAACTGCGAATGCCCGCTATCTCAATCTAACCGGAATTGGGGATGAAATTGCCGCACAATACAACCGCACAACGGCGGGTGGTGCCCATACCTGGGATTTTAATTATCGGGCGCCAATCAATGCGATGAATGGTACGGTGCAGCTGCGTACATCGTTTAATGAAAATGAAGTGATTCAAGAAGATTTGCAGGTATTCGATATTCAAGGAGAATCCGATCTCTATGAAATTAACTATCGCCAACCCTTAATCCGCACACCGCGTCGAGAGTTTGCATTATCCCTAGGGTTTACTCATCAGGATGGTCAAACCTTTACCTTTGCTGGACCAACACCGTTTGGTGTGGGACCCGATGAAGATGGTGTTAGTCGCACCAGTGTGTTGAAGTTTGGACAAGAATACACCCTACGTCAAACCTCTGGGGCGTGGGCATTTCGTTCCCTATTTAGTTTTGGCACTGGCTTATTTGATGCCACAGAAAATTCCGATGTTGATGAAAATAATCCCGATGGTCAGTTTGTTAGTTGGTTGGCTCAAATCCAGCGGGTGCAAATTCTGAATCCGGATAACTTTTTAATTATTCAAGCGGATCTCCAGTTAGCCTTTGATAGTTTATTACCTGCTCAACAATTTGTCATTGGTGGCGGTCAATCGGTACGAGGATATCGGCAAAATGTGCGGGCGGGAGACAATGGATTTCGCGTTTCTGTAGAAGATCGGATTACGTTAGAACGGGATGAATCGGGTATTGCCACATTTGTCTTAGCACCATTTTTTGATGTCGGTTATGTTTGGAATCGAGGGACGAATCCGAATGAATTATTAGACCAGACATTTATTGCTGGGTTAGGGTTAGGTATATTGTGGGAACCTTTGCCTAATTTAAACCTGCGGCTGGATTATGGATTGCCCTTGGTTGATTTAGAGGATCGCGGGGCAAATGCTCAAGATGAGGGGTTTTATTTTAGTGTGAATTACAATTTCTAGGGTAAGTTTATCATGTCTAAATCTCCTATCCTTGAACCCGGAAAGTCTTACACCTTCAGTAATTATTTCGAGATGACCTATGAGCCAGATGACATTTTAGCTGAATTTGGCTTTTCTCTCCAACGCATCAGTCTTGACTTACCCCTATCTAAGACGAACTTCGACCAATTAACTGAACTTAAGAATAGCATTCAACGCCGCTTACCCTATGTTAGCCTTACCAGTGAAGCCGCTCGTCGAGAAATCCTGATTGCCCCTGTTGTTTTAGCGCTCATCGACTACACCCAAGCTCAACTCAGAATCGAGTATTCGATTAACGTCTCCAATCAACTCAAAGGCGCTCTCGACTACTACCTTCATACCCAGTATAATCTTCTAGTCATTGAAGCCAAAAATGCTGACCTCGCTAGAGGTTTTACTCAACTTGCTGTTGAACTCATCGCCCTTGACCAATGGACAACTTCAAACGAACCATTGCTCTATGGTGCTGTATCAACCGGAGATGTCTGGCAATTTGGAGTACTGCATCGTGAGCAAAAAAAAGTTCAGCAAGATCTCAATCTTTATCGAGTACCTGCTGATCTCAATGACATATTTAGTCATCTCGTTGCTATCTTGAATCCCACATTAATCACTCCCTCCCCTTAGCAAAGGGAGGGTTTGGCAGTACAAACAAAGTGTAACTATACCAGCGAGAAGCGCTAGAATTTGACATCCAAAGATGCAATCGGTTGGGTGTGAGATTGAGCTTGGATCACCGAAGAGTGCAGCATGGACGTATTGGTCACTGAATTATTGGCGAGGGTAAATAGGGGGTTAGACAAAATTCCCGCCAGAGAGGTGACAACAACAGAAAGAACTAAACCCACTTGTAATGGACGCATTCCGGGTAAATTCCAGCGGATTTCCGGATAATTTTTCACGGCGTCGGACATTTCTTGGGGTTCTTTAACCACCATCATTTTGAGGACGCGGATGTAGTAGTAAATGGAAACTACAGTGGTAATTAGACCTAGCAAAACTAAGCCATACAATCCGGCTTGCCAACCTGCCCAAAACAGGTAAATTTTACCGAAGAATCCCGCTAAAGGTGGAATTCCGCCTAAAGAGAGTAAACAAATACTTAATCCCAATGTCAGCAGGGGATCTTTCTGATACAGTCCCGCATATTCGCTGATTTGATCCGTACCGGTTCGCAGGGTAAACAGAATCACGCAAGCAAAACCACCTAGGTTCATGAACAAATAAACCAGCAGATAGAAAATCATACTGGCGTAGCCTGCATCTGTTCCCGCAATTAAACCAATCATGACAAAGCCGGCTTGGGCAATGGATGAATAGGCAAGTAGTCGTTTCATGCTGGTTTGGGTAAGTGCTACCACATTTCCCAATACCAGACTTAAAATAGCGAGGGCAGTAAAGACAAAGTGCCACTGTTCGCTAACCAGGGGAAACGCAGTTACCATTAAACGAATGGCGAGGGCGAAGCCTGCGGCTTTAGAACCGACAGACAAGAAGGCGACAACCGGAGTCGGGGAACCCTCGTATACGTCAGGTGTCCACTGGTGAAACGGAACCGCAGAAATTTTAAAGGCAATTCCTGCGATCGCAAAGACTAAGGCGATTAAAATACCCAAGGATGGGGTAGATTCTAAACGAGCAATACCTGTCGCGATCGCATCTAAGGTGGTTTCGCCGCCAGATAAGCCGTATAGTAAGGACACGCCATACAGAAACACCCCAGAACTCGACGCGCCAATCAGTAGGTATTTCAGCGCCGCTTCATTGGAGCGGGGATCACGCTTCATGTATCCCGTCAACAGGTACGACGAGATACTCAGCGTTTCTAGGGAAATAAAGATCGTAACCAGTTCATTCGCACCACTGAGGCACATCGCCCCCAAGGTAGCGGTAAGTAAAATACCGATAAACTCCGCTAACGAGGTGCCAGACTGCTGAACATAGCGAATCGATAACAAAATGGTTACCGTCGTCGATAAAGCGATGATGCCGCGAAAGGCTATACTCATGGCATCCCCATTAAACCCGCCAAAAAAACCCAGGGGTTGGGCAACATCCCAGCGATAGTATAGGGCAACCAAGGAAACTAGCAGTCCGCCGATGGCGACGTAAGGCAGGATATTAGCAGAACGTTTACCTGCAATCAGATCAATTCCTAAAACCAGTAACAGGGTAATCACGACGATTCCCTCTGGCAAAATTATCCCAGCATTAAGCTGGGCAGCAATAGTGGCAAAATCCATTATGGTCTATGCTTAGGGTCGTATCCAGAGACTAACGTTCTTATCATATCGGTGATTGGTACAGCTTGTAGAGACATTCCACCAAAACCCCTCTATATGCAATAGCAAAAGGCTCCAAGGCAGAAGGGGTATGGGGTTAGGGATCGCTCTTTGTGAGAAATGCGGGCGAAGCAGAATATGAAAAGGCTCTAGGCAATATATTGTCTTCTTCAGACGTTAAGCGGGTTATTTCTGGTCTACTAGCCCAAGTTCATGCATGAATTAACTCTATGAGTTGGTCACAAATTTCCGGAGTCAGTTTTTCCTGATCATTGAATGTTTTTTCCAGCTTTTTCAGCTTCCCTTAATCGAACAGTATTGGAATCTACCCTTTAACACCACTCCCACTATCATTAGGTACAATATACCGCTGCATCAGGATAAAAAATAGCAAAACTGGGGCAATAGAAATAACTGAACCTGCGGCAATTAAACGCCAATCGAGAGAAAAGGTTCCGGCTAACTTAGCAACACCTAAAGGTAAGGTATAATATTCTGGTCTGTCAAGAACGATTAGGGGCCAGAGAAAGTCACTCCATGAGCCAATAAAGACAAAGATAGCCAAAGTAACTAACGCCGGACGAACGGCTGGAATCATCACATGCCACCACAATCCTAACTCCGAACAGCCATCCATCCTAGCCGCTTCTTCAAGTTCTTTAGGAACCCCTTGAAAAGCTTGGCGTAATAAGAAAATGCCAAAGGCTGAGGCTAAACTGGGGAAAATGATGCCTAAATAACTATTGCGTAAGCCAAACTGCACCATCAAGATGTAGAGGGGAATCATCACGATTTGAAAGGGAATCATGATGGTGGAAACGATAATCGCGAAAATGATATCTCGTCCCCGAAAATTAAGACGGGCTAAGGGATAAGCGGCGAGGGAACAAAAGAGGAGATTGAAACTAACGGTGAGAATGGCAACAATGAGACTATTCCAGAGATATTGACCAAAGGGATTGGCTTGCCAGATTTTAATATAATTTTCAATCGTTGGCTGAGTAGGGAACAGTTGAGGCGGAAAGCCAAAAATATTCTCTGTGGAAGACTTCAACGATGTGCTAATCAACCAGAAGAGAGGAAACAGCATCACCAACGCGATCGCACTTAAGAGGATATACGTCCAAAACCTTTGCCAAATCTGTTTTCCCGACTTTTTACTCATCGCATTTTCTGCTTCTGTAGTCAGGGCTTTAGCCCTCTAAACCATCATAATCAATCCTGTTTCCGTACAAACCCGTTCTGTCGTCAGGGCTTTAGCCCTCTAAACCATCATAATCAACTCGGTTTCCGTACAAACCCCATTTAAAGGTTGATCCCACCCATCGATAGGAAGTTGGGGCAAGAAAGCAAAATCAAAGACAATTCCGATGGTAGGCTTAGATGTCCATTCCGCCGAACTCAGCAAGCGATCATAAAATCCACCCCCATAGCCTAAACGATAGCCTCGGCGATCGCACGCTACCGCAGGAACTAAGATTAAATCCACGTCATTAGGCTCTAAGGTGGGGGAATTTGCATCGGGTTCAAAAATGCCATAAGCACCCGCTTTTAGGGCTTCTCCGCTTTTCCAGCTATGCCAGAGGAGAGATTTACCGACACATCGAGGCAATCCCCAACAGTATTGGGTATCGGTAAACAGAGGATTCAGATCCGGTTCTTGGCGAAAACTAAAATAAGCCAGGATCGTTTTTGCCTGAGTGAATAGGGGTGAAGACTGAAGCTGAGTACAGACGCGATCGCTCTTTTCTCGCCCGTCATCCTTTGTCATGGCTTGTCGCTGTTTCAGCAGTCGCTGACGTAATTGTTTTTTGTCATTCGTCATTTGTCATTTATCATCGCCTGCCAAGCTAACTCTAGGGTTGCCATTTCACTCCAAAAATCATTGGTATTTCGCAATGCTAATAATCGTGAGGCGCATTCATCCCGGCTGATGACACTGCACGCCCAGGTTACCAGATTTTCAAAGTTTGCCGATTGTCCTGTGGGGTAACTCCAACGTCTTCCAAATTTAGCTATTTCCCCGTTGGGATAGTACCAGCGAGAGGCTACTTTTGCCGTTTGTCCATTGGGATACTTCCAAATCGCGCCGAATTTCGCCGTTTGTCCGTTGGGATAATTCCAATTGTCACCGATTTTCGCCCGTTGTCCATTCGGATATTCAATAATTGCCCTTCCCCAGGTATTCGCTAATCCACAGGCGAATTGTTGCTGAGTCTCTACTAATCGCACCAGATTGCTATTTCCTTGAGACATTCGCGCCAGTCGCGTCATAATCGTCAGATCGAGACATTCCTGGGTAGCGGTTGGGGGTGGGATAACTTCCACCGCCGAAGGTTGAGCGGTATTACAGTATTGCGCTTCTAGAGTCGCCAGGTTTGCGTCGTCTAAGCCTTGCTGAATGGCGAGACGGCGTACCTGACGAATTTGGCTGCATTGAGTAGGCGTGGCGTCAGCGCGATCGCAGCTTATGCCAAGAGCCAGTAGGGGCAATAGTGATAGTACCACACGAATCGCCAGTTTCATAAGATACCAATAACCCTAATCCTAAATAATCTCTATATTTGAATTTTAAAGGAGCAGGGGTTTCAAAAAGCTATCCGTAATAGAAACTTTCTCCACTATTTTCCTTTAATTCTATCATAGTTTTCCCTGAACCATTGATAGGTTAATTCTATACCTTGCTTTAAGGAGATTTTAGGCTGCCAACCAGCGGCATTAATTTTCGAGGTATCCAAAAGTTTACGCGGTGTACCATCGGGTTTAGAGGAATCGAATTTTAACTCACCCTCGTAACCAATCACTGCTTTAATTAACAGCGCCAATTCTTTGATAGAAACCTCTTCCCCTGTACCGACATTCACGAATTGGATTTCGTTATAGTGATCCATCAGAAAAACTAAAGCATCAGCTAAATCATCGACATATAAAAACTCCCGCAGAGGCGAACCCGTTCCCCAAATTTCCACAGCCTCAGCCTTGTTAATTTTAGCTTCATGGGTTTTTCGCAACAGGGCGGGGAGAACGTGGGAATTGGCTAAATTGAAATTATCATTTGGACCATAGAGATTTGTGGGCATAGCGGAGATGAAATTCACCCCATACTGCCGACAATAATTCTCGCAAAGTTTCAGTCCGGCAATTTTCGCGATCGCGTAGGGTTCATTCGTCGGTTCAAGGTACCCCGTAAGTAGGTGTTCTTCCTTCATCGGCTGGGGACATAATTTGGGATAGATACAAGATGAGCCGAGAAACAGCAATTTTTTTACACCGCACAAATAAGCGCTATGAATAACATTAGATTCAATCATTAAGTTCTCATAGAGAAATTCAGCGCGGTAGGTGTTGTTGGCATTAATCCCTCCCACTTTTGCCGCCGCCATAAAAACGTAATCTGGGCGTTCAGCGGCAAAGAAATCCTCGACGGCTTGCTGTCGTCTTAAGTCCAACTCTTGACTATTTTTCAGGATAAGATTGGTATAACCCTTGTCGCGTAAGGATTTGACAATGGCACTACCCACCAAGCCGCGATGACCTGCTACGTAAATTTTTGAGTCGTTGTTCATGATAATATTAGATACATGAAAACACTGAATAAACGGTAATTTAAGGGCGGATATTAGGGTTACGTTATTGTTTCCAGTCTCCTGTAAATCACTCGCGCCCGCCCTTACGAATGCGTACCTTTTGAATTTTACTCAATCAATAGGTGCGTGAGCTTGGGAATGTTCGTAAGTATTTTCCTTGTGTTTTTCAAACAGTTTTGCCCCTTCACCGTTAGACGATGACTGTCCGAAAGTTCGCAAATCGGCTTCTACCATTAATGCGACTAAATCTTCAAAGGATAAAGACGGTTGCCAACCCAGCTTTTGCTTTGCTTTTGCCGGATCACCAATCAGTAACTCCACTTCCGCTGGGCGCAGATAGCGGGGGTCAAACTCCACATAGTCTTGCCAATCTAAATTTACACAGTTAAAGGCAATATCCAGAAATTCGCGAATCGAGTGAGTTTCACCTGTAGCGACGACGTAATCGTCGGGTTCCTTTTGTTGCAGCATCAGCCACATGGCTTTAACATAATCTTTTGCATAGCCCCAATCTCGCTTCGCATCTAGATTTCCTAGATAGATTTTTTTCTGCTGTCCAGTCACAATTCGCGAGATCGCACGAGTAATCTTACGGGTGACAAATGTTTCTCCCCGACGCGGCGATTCGTGATTAAACAAGATACCATTGCAGGCAAACATCCCATAGGATTCGCGATAATTCACTGTTTGCCAATGGGAATACACTTTGGCACAAGCATAAGGACTGCGGGGATAAAATGGGGTAGTTTCTTTTTGGGGAACTTCCTGGACTTTGCCAAACATTTCCGACGAACCCGCCTGATAGAAGCGCACATCAATAGCCGTGCGATTCCGATAATCCCGAATGGCTTCCAACAGACGCAGCGTTCCCATTCCCACGGCATCAACTGTATATTCCGGACAGTCAAAACTAACACGAACATGGGATTGAGCGCCCAAATTATAAATTTCTGTAGGCTTGACTTCCTCTAGAATGCGGCGCAAGGTGACGCCATCAGTCAAGTCCCCGTAGTGTAGAAATAATCGGGCATTCTGATTGTGCGGATCAACGTAGATATGGTCAATGCGATCGGTGTTAAATGTGGAAGTTCGCCGGACAATTCCATGAACTTCGTAGCCTTTCTCCAGTAATAACTCACTCAAGTAAGAACCGTCTTGACCGGTTATACCTGTAATCAGCGCTTGTTTGGGTTGCGTCATCCTTAAATCGTCCTGTGATGCGTATGGGCAACAGTGGCAGTAGGTGCTTGCCAGAAACGTAATATCCCGACCCGGTTTTGGGATATAGGAAATTATTCCTTACATTACCTTAAAATTTCTGGCATTGATCGACTTTTTCTTTAATGTATTATCTGTCTAGCCTAGCATGGGAGTCTGACTTTGCCGCCGTCGTTACGTCCGGCGGTTGGTTCATTCCGCGTACTTCGGGCAATGGTCATTGTCGAGTTTGAGCCGAGAGGTTTAATTTGAGATTAATCCTCCCATGCTCCCCTAAGCTTAACTTGTCAGTAAGCTCCATTATTCTTTGGAGAAATTATTACGCCAATTGTTTTCACAATCAACCATAAGTCCAGCCAAAAATTGCAGTAATTGACGTAATAAACATCGATTTGTACTCGACGTTTATAGGGTATATCATTCCGTCCTGAAACTTGCCATAGTCCGGTAATTCCTGGTCTAATTGTCAAAATTTTATCGATGTGACGCCCGTACTTATGCAGTTCCTCCGGGACTAAGGGTCGAGGTCCGACTACACTCATATCTCCTTTCAAAACGTTCCAAAATTGCGGAAACTCATCCAAGCTCGTATATCGCAAGACTTTGCCAATTAAGGTTATTCTGGGGTCTTGCTTTAGCTTGAAATTCGCTTCAAACTCACAACGAATAGAAGTTGATTCTGTCAACATTTCTAGCAACATTTCATCCGCATTTTCCACCATTGTCCTGAATTTAATGCAGCTAAACGGTTTATAATCTTTACCGATTCGCTCCTGAACATAAAAAATAGGTCCTGGTGAACTGATAGCGATTAGGATGGCTAAGAGCAGGTAAATCGGAAAAAACAACGTAAGAACCGATAGGGAAAATACGACATCGAACAGCCGCTTGGCAAAAATTCCGTCTAAGCGATATCGAGACAGACCTTTGGGTCTACTGCGTGGAGCGCGGGGCTGGACACCACGCTTCACGAACGCTCGCAACGTCTTGACGGAGATAAGTTGGCTTTGGGCAGTCATCTTACTCCTTCACTTCACACCACACGTCACGATCATAAAGCCAGAAGCGGTTAGCTAAGGCAATAGCGACCAGGAAACTGGAATTTATGACTCTTTCATCGTGACAGGTGGTCTCGATAGCAGCCATCCAGAAACGTCAAGTAGCGATCGCTAAAAACAGTTGGCGCAAATTTAGCTGCGTTTAATTGTATCTGTTCGGGACTAAAAGCAGTAGCTTGTGCTTCAAAGGCTTCCACCGCCTCCATCAAAGCCCTGGGACTTTGGTCTAGAAAAAACAGACCCGTACCCTTATCCGGATGTTTCCGGATATCCCGAACGGTTTCCAAGGCGCCACCAGCACCATAGGCAATGATTGGTGTACCACAAGCTTGAGCTTCCACTAGGGCAATGCCAAAATCTTCACAGGCAGCATAAACAAATGCCTTCGCCTGTGCCATATACTCCTCAACCACGCCATCGGGACAAAAGCCAAGCACTTGTACGTTGGGTTTAGCCAGATGGCGCAGCGCCTGCAATTGAGGTCCACAGCCAATAACAACCAAAGGATATCCCAGTTGATTGAACGCCTCCACGATTAACGTCACTTGCTTGTAACTAACCAATCGAGAAACTGTCAAGTAAAAATCCGACTTTTGAGCCAAAAAAGGAAACCGTTCAATATGAACTGGAGGATAAATCACCTGTGCCTCTCGCCTGTAGCAGCGCCAGATCCGTCGTGCTGTATGGCGGGAGTTGGCAATAAAATAATCCACCCGGTTCGCTGAGATGACATCCCATTGACGCAACCGATGCAGCAGATACCGGGTAATTGACCCAGGTAATCCTCGTCCCATAGCACTGCTGTTGAGGTAGTCAAAGGTCAAATCCCAAGCGTAGCGCATGGGTGTATGGCAGTAGCAGATGTGTAGCTGTTGCGGACGGGTGAGAACACCTTTGGCAACAGCATGGGAGGAGGATAGGATCACATCGTAATCCCGTAAGTCTAGCTGTTCAATGGCTAAGGGCAGCAGGGGTAAATATTTCTGCACTCCCTTGCTAGCCATTGGAAAATGCTGTAAAAAGGTCGTGCCAATCTGGCGTCCAAACAAATAACTTTGGGGATTGGTTGATTCAAAATCAATCAAAGCATACAAATCAGCCTCAACGGACTTGAGGATTTCTTGAACCACCAGTTCAGAACCACCCGTTGCTTTGGGAGTCAGCCACTCATGCACCAAGGCGTACTTCAAGAATTGTTACCCCCCAATCCGTCGTTGCTTATCGTCATTCGTCTTATGTAAAGGTTTGAGAACTATTTACAGAAGTTAATGGAGTTGGATTTTCTTCCACCAACCTACTTAGAGTTCACCCTAAACCAATATCTAGAAGCATCATGAGCACAAATCCTATCATCACCCCAATCGTGGCTTCTTGTTCACGCCCTTGACGATGGGATTCGGGGATAATTTCATCGCTAATCACAAACAGCATTGCACCAGCCGCAAACGCCATTCCCCAGGGTAAAAGGAGTTTGGCGATCGCCACCACACTAGCACCCAGTAAGCCGCCAATGGGTTCGACTATGTAATATGACTCAGCCAATCGAGAATTAAGGAATTAACCATCTCCGGCTTCTCATCGTGAGGACAATGACCCGCCTGCGGAATGGCAAAAAACTCCACATCTTTCTCCATCTGGCGCTGCTGCTGGTAAATAGCCGCCCCATTAATCGGTGTCCAAGGGTCATTTTCTCCCCACAGAACCAGTAGAGGACGTTGTAGCTTGGGTAATAATTCTCTCGGCGCAGGACCAGGAGGACCAGTCAATACCGAAGCAAACACCTGTTGGGCACCCGGATCACAGGAGGGTTGGTATAGTAAATCGACTAATTCTTCTGTAATCGCTTGGGGATCACAGTAAACCTGACGCAGGGTGTTGCGAATCCGGTTTTTTTGGCGAATGCGGTTAAATAAAAATGGACCCACGGTTTTAGAACTGACCAATTTGGTAAAGGTTCCCATGACCAGCCGTAAGGGTAAATTTAACTCATCGGGACGGTGATTTAACCCCCCTGCACAGTTAATTAAAACACCACCAACGGCGATATCTGGGTCTTGGGTAACGACCATTAAACTCAATAGTGCCCCAATGGAGTTGCCAATAAATACTGTTGGTTCTTTAATATGGGCTTCCCAGAAGTCTTTGATCTGTTCGATCCATAACTCTAAGCTGTAGTCTAAGCCCGGTTTATCTGAACCACCGAATCCTAATAGGTCAATCGCAAACACCCGATACCCTGCATCCGCCAGCACCGGGATATTCTTTCGCCAATGTCCAATGGATGCACCAAATCCGTGAATCAATAATAAGGGTTGACCTGTTCCCTTGACGGTGTATTCAATTGAGTGCCCTTGCCAAGTCCAAAGGTGTTTTTCTAGTGGGTTGATCTGGATTAACGGTTCTGTAATCACGGCGCTTTGTGAAGTTTATTTAAGTATTTTGATCTATGATACTGGGATTGAGCCAGATTCTGGAAGATTTTTGGCAATTATTCCTGTTTATTGAGAATCGCCACCTTTGAATAAAGGGGAACACTTCCACTATCCGGGCAGATTTTCCTTAAGCTGAGCGATATTTTCTGGACTTAAGGTAAGTTTTACTTCTATTTGTTGCTGCTTATCGCGCAATGTAATTACATGGTTTTCCCCCTGATAGTGACTTTCCCACTGAGGATTAGTGATTTCTATTTTTTGATAGATAACTTCCGGAATTCCCACCCGGATGACTAAATTTTTCTGAGATTGAGGATAAATATAAGCCTGAAGTTGCTGCGTGTCGAGTCCAAGTTTCCAGGGGGTTGTACTTCGTTCTTGATCCGTGTCTGGTTTTTGCCAGTAGAGTGTAATCCCACGAACTTGTGGATTTTGTAGTTTAAATTCTTCGTCAAACCGCTGCCATTCCCAGTCGATTTCCTGGACATTTCCACTGGTGGGAATTATTCGCTGTCGCCATGAAACTTTTCGGTTATTGAGGGCTGTCCAAAATTTGCTGATTTTGGCTAGGTTCGCGCCATTTTCGGGATTGTCACTATTTTGTTGCCAAATAATTTGAGGTGTCATTTGTCATTTGTCAGGGAACAGGGAACTCTTAACAGGGAATGGAGAATCAGGAATCGGGAATAAACTATTCAGGCTCATCTAAATGTTCGGCAACGGATTGATACAAGTCGAGAACGTGCTGATCTTGAAGATGATAATAGACCTTTCGACCGCGTTTATGATACCGTACTAATCGCATGGTTCGCAGGGTGCGTAATTGATGGGAGACGGCGGATTCACTCATATCCAGCGCTGCTGCGATGTCACATACGCACAGTTCTGCGATCGCGAGTAGGGAGATGATCCTCAGCCGATTTGTATCCCCTAGGGAACTGAACAACTCTGCCATGCGTTGGGCTTTTTCTGTGTTCAGCATTTTAGGCTGCAATGAACCAATCCGCTGGCTTTCAACACAATGGGGCGGATGGCAATGAGGTGCGTCTGTGTCTGGATTAGCAGAAACGTTTGCCTCTTGCGCTGATAATCGGATTGGCATGTAGTTACTATCCCTTGACAGTGGAACGGTCTGACTTTATGGTAGCGAACTCTCCCAACCCAGTTCAGGACGATCAGGGAGATGGGGGAGTCGAGGCGGGTTTAGTCACACCGGTTCAAGCTAAAATGCAGCAAATGTTCATCTGTTTTCGATGTTAACTCTGTTAGGGAAGGAATATTATGGGTGACTTAGGACGCCTGTCTGTGGGAATTATTGGCGCTTCTGGCTATGGGGGCGTGCAATTGATACGCCTATTGATGGATCACCCAGGAGTGGAGGTGGTTTATTTGGGGGGAAATAGTAGTGCGGGGAAGTCCTTTTCTGAACTCTATCCTCATCTGGGTCATTGTGTGAATTTGACCATAGAGGAGATTGATTTAGATAAAATTGCCAGCCGTTGTCAGGTGGTGTTTCTCTCATTACCCAATGGTTTAGCTTGTCAGATGGCGCCGACGTTGTTGGCGAAAGGCTGTAAGGTGATTGATCTTTCGGCTGACTATCGGTTTAAAAATTTGGATACCTATAAAACCTGGTATGGGGGAGAACGCAATGACCAGGAAACCGTGGCTACAGCGGTTTATGGCTTACCGGAATTGTACCGCGATCGCATCGCTGAGGCGAAACTGGTGGGTTGTCCAGGTTGTTATG
Source organism: Coleofasciculus sp. G1-WW12-02 (assembly GCF_040219735.1). Lineage (NCBI taxonomy): Bacteria > Bacillati > Cyanobacteriota > Cyanophyceae > Coleofasciculales > Coleofasciculaceae > Coleofasciculus > Coleofasciculus sp. G1-WW12-02. The sequence goes on from NZ_JAVJRX010000145.1 coordinate 151,702, forward strand.
TTACCACCAGTCTCTTGGCACTTGCACCGTTGCTCAAGCAAGGGTTAATTCTGCCCGATACGGCGATTATTGATGCTAAATCGGGTACATCGGGGGCGGGGCGCACGGCGAAAACCAACCTCTTACTCGCTGAAGCAGATAGTTCTGTATCGCCTTATGGAGTCACCCGTCATCGCCATACCCCGGAAATTGAGCAGATTTGTAGTAATTTAGCGGGTCATGAGGTGATGGTGCAGTTTACCCCCCATCTGATGCCGATGGTGCGGGGTCTTCTGGCTACAGTTTATGCTACCTTGCGTGACCCTGGACTGGTGCGAGAAGATTTGGCAACTATTTACAGCGCATTCTATCGCGCTTCTCCTTTTGTGCGAATATTGCCCAGTGGTACTTATCCCCAAACTAAGTGGGCGTGTGGGACGAATATGTGTTATATCAGCGTTGAAGTTGATCCGCGTACTGACCGGGTGATTGTTATGTCAGTTACTGATAACTTGATTAAAGGTCAAGCTGGTCAAGCCATTCAATGTTTGAACCTGATGATGGGGTGGCAAGAAACATTGGGATTACCTTCGTTGAGTTTTTATCCTTAGATGAGAAGCCGGGGTGCAAAGGTGCGGGGACGGGTTTAGTCACTTATGGGAAGGAAATGATCGTCGTCAAACCCGCCCCTACACAATCAAAACGCCCCAAATCCCCAATCTCCAGATAGAGGTTTGAGACAATTTTTTTTGCTAAGGTGGCGGACACGGAGAGTCCGAAAAATCAATCGCCCGCTACGTCAGTAATCGCTCATAGAGGATGTGACATTGATTTCGTGAGGGTGCTAGGAAGCTTTAACTCATTTTTTTTGCTTATTTAGGGGGGTGTTTCAGATTTAGTCAGCTATGTCTTTGCTGAAAAAATTCTCCCCTTTCTGATTGGATTGAACCAGGCTTAGGTGCTTACCATGAAATTCCCGTTCCGTCAACGTTCGCAGTCATCTCCAGTAGTTCCCCCTGAACCGGAAAAGGGTTTGGGTACATTTGGGGGTGTTTATACACCGTCACTCCTGACGATCCTGGGTGTAATCATGTACCTGCGATTCGGTTGGGTTGTGGGGAATGTGGGTTTATTGGGGACGCTGATGATTGTCACCCTGTCTACGGCGATTACGTTTATTACCTCACTGTCAATTTGTGCGATCGCAACTGATCGGGTGGTGAAGGCTGGGGGCGCGTATTTCATGATTAGTCGTTCTTTGGGGATTGAAACCGGAGGCGCGGTGGGGATTCCCCTTTACTTTGCCCAGGCGATATCCGTGGCGCTGTATACGATTGGTTTTGCCGAGAGTGTTTCCCTGACGTTTCCGGAATTAAATCAACGGCTGACAGCGATTGTGACAACTATCCTAGTGGCAATTCTGGCGATCGCCTCTGCCCAAATTGCGATTAAGGCACAATACTTTATTATGGCAGCGATCGCGCTGTCTTTAATTTGTTTGGTCTTTGGTCATCCCGTTGACCCGAATACTCAGATTGAACTGTGGGGGGCGAAACCGGAAAACTCCGCACCTTTTTGGACTGTTTTTGCTGTCTTCTTTCCCGCCGTTACTGGGATTATGGCGGGGGTGAATATGTCGGGGGATTTACGTAACCCTAGCCGTTCCATTCCCATCGGTACCCTAGCGGCGGTGGGTACGGGTTATATCATTTATATGGCATTACCCGTGATTTTAGCGATGCGGGCGGATGCTCTCACCTTAATCGAAAACCCCTTAATTATGGAGAAGATGTCTCTGTGGGGTCCTTCGGTTTTACTAGGGGTTTGGGGGGCGACGCTATCGAGTGCGATTGGTAGTATTCTCGGTGCGCCCCGGGTGATGCAGGCGCTGGCGCGGGATGGGATTTTACCTCGGTGGCTGAAGTTTCTGGGGACAGGTTCAGGATCGGAAGATGAACCCCGTATTGCGACGGTGGTTACATTGGGCTTAGTTTTAGTCGCCGTCGCCGTGGGGGATCTTAACCTCATCGCCCCGGTTTTGAGTATGTTCTTTCTCACCACCTATTTGGTGTTGAATGTAGCGGCGGGGATTGAAACCTTTTTACGTAGCCCCTCCTTTCGCCCCTCCTTCCGGGTTCATTGGTCTATATCCCTACTAGGGGCGATAGGCTGTTTATGGGTGATGTTCTTACTCAATGCCATGGCGACGTTCATGGCAGCGATTATTGTATTGAGTGTTTATATTTGGTTAGAACGGCGGGAATTAGAAAGTGCTTGGGGTGATGTGCGTCAGGGAATCTGGATGGCGCTGGTACGCACGGGAATTACTCGCCTGGAGTATACCCCCGATACCAAAAACTGGCGTCCTCATATTCTGGTATTTTCTGGGGCGCCGACTCATCGTTGGCATTTGGTTGAATTTGCGGCAAACTTAACCCACAAACGCAGCTTATTTACCGTCGCCAGTGTGATTCCTAGTGGTTCCCGTAATCCAGCCAAGCAATTGGAAATGGAAGCCACGATTCGGGAGTATTTAGAGAAGCGGGGGGTGCAAGGCTTAGCCCGTTTAATTTCCGCCCCTGATCCGTTTATTGGTGCAGAACGATTAGTGGAGGCGTATGGAATTGGTCCCTTAGTTCCCAATACGATTCTGTTAGGCGATAGTGAGGAACCCACTCGTCGCGGTAGTTATTGCCAGATGATCGCCAACCTACACCAAGCCCGCCGCAATGTGGTGATATTACGGGATGTAGAGGAACGGGGATTTGGTCGGCGTCAGCGGATTGATCTGTGGTGGGGCGGTTTACAGGCAAATGGCGGTTTAATGTTAATTTTGGCGTACCTGTTGCGGACGAGTATGGAATGGCGCGGTGCGGAAATTAACCTTAAATTGGTCGTCGCTAATGCAGCCGCCGCCAAAGCGACGCGGACGAATCTGGAAAACTTAACTCAACAACTACGGATTGGGGCGCGATCGCAAGTGCTGGAGGCGAAGGGACGCCCCTTTCCGGAAATCCTGCGCCGTTCTTCCCAAAGTGCGGATTTAGTGTTCTTGGGTATGGCGAAACCCATGGATGATTACACCAGTTATTACGAACGCTTGCAAGATTTGGCGACGGGATTACCGACAACGGTATTTGTTTTAGCAGAACCCGATTTTGCCTTCTCGGAAGTGTTACAGGAAGGCGTGTAGGGGTGCATTGGTGTCAACTTAAGCGCCAAAAGCAGGGGGAGCAGGGGGAGCAGGGGGAGCAGGGGGAGCAGGGGGAGCAGGGGGAGCAGGGGGAGCTATGTAGAGACGTGCCATGGCACGTCTGGGAGCAGGGGAATGCTCTTGCGGATTGCTCTTTCTCCTGTAATACCAAATCCGGGTTAGCTGCCCCTGTTATAACTCAGTCCGCGCAGGCGGACTTTGTTTGTGTAGCCGCGATTTCAATCGCCTTGCGCCCTTTGCTTTATGAAGTTTTGTTTTTTAGGATAAATTGGGGTTTTTATAGGCAATTCTCTCGCCAAACGCTTCAACCCCCTAAATTAACCTCATTCGTTCTCGCCAGACGTCAGAAAAGTCCAATACTACAACCATACCCCAATCACCCAATTTCATGACTTCGCGCCGATAGTTCCAAAACCGATAGACTAAAGGCGTCAACTCTTATAGTTCGGTGCTACCCATAAAATGCAACTTTCCCATGCCGATCAACCCAACAATCCCCCGCCAGCCTTCGCCAATACCGCCTTTGATGTCGTCGCCATCGCCGCATCCGCAGGAGGGCTAAAGGCGCTATCTCAGGTTTTATCCGATCTACCGACTGACTTTCCGGCGGCGGTTCTAGTCTTACAGCATCTTGAGCGCACTCACCCTTCTCTAATGGCAGAGATACTCCGCAGGCGTATTTCTTTGCCGATTAAGCAGACGGAGGAAGGAGACAACCTAAGTCCGGGACAGGTCTATATTGCCCAACCTAATTATCATGTTTTGGTAAACTCTGATGGTACTCTTTCCCTAACTCAGTCACCTATCGTTAATTTTGTCCGTCCCTCGGCAGATTTACTGTTTGAGTCCCTGGCAAAATGTTATCGAGATCGGGCAATCGCTGTAGTGTTGACAGGGACAGGGAAAGATGGCAAACAAGGAGTACAGGCGATCGCGAAAATGGGTGGTATGGTGATCAGCCAAGATCAAGAAACGGCGGAACACTTTGGTATGCCCAGTTCTGCCATTGATACCGGGATAGTTAATTTAATTTTACCCTTACCGGAAATTGCCGAAACACTCATCCGACTCGTACAAGAAGGCGGAGGCTAAAAGGCTCCAGGGTAGAAGGCTTTAAAATTTAGGGCATTTGCTTTTTAGTTTTTATTTTTTACTATTGCCTTTATAAAATTAATAATTATCAATTATCAATTAATAATTATCAATTAATGACAAAGAACGAAGAACATGAACAAAATCGAATCTTTGAAGCCCTACTGGAGTATCTAAAAGAAACACGCGGCTTTGATTTTACAGGCTACAAACGCTCCACGCTCAAGCGGCGGGTAACCAAACGAATGCAGTCTCACCAAATCGATAACTTTGGTGACTATCTAGACTACCTGGAAGTTCATCCCGAAGAATTTGAGCCGCTGTTCAACACGATTTTAATCAACGTTACCGGATTTTTTCGAGATCCTGAAGCCTGGAACTATCTACAAAATCAAACCCTGCCGCAACTGTTGCAGCAAAAGGATAAGCAAGATTCAATCCGCGTCTGGAGTGCTGGTTGTGCCTCTGGAGAAGAAGCTTATTCTATCGCTATTCTTTTGGTAGAAATTCTGGGTTTTGAACAATTTCGCCAGCGAGTTAAAATTTATGCCACCGATGTAGACGAAGAAGCCTTAACTCAAGCTCGTTGGGCACGCTATGATGCCAAAGCCTTAGAACAGCTTTCCGATGAATGGCGACAGCGCTATTTTGAAAAAGTTGGCAATCACTATATTTTCCGGTCTGATATACGCCGTATGGTGATTTTTGGTCGGAATGATTTGGTTCAAAATGCGCCAATTTCTCGACTGGATTTGCTGATTTGCCGTAACACGCTGATGTACTTTAATGCGGAAACTCAGAAACGGATTTTGGTACGTTTTAACTTTGCTGTGAATGACAACGGCGCTCTATTTTTAGGCAAAGCCGAAATGCTGCTAACCAATAGCAACCTGTTTAGACCCTTGAGTTTACAGCACCGGATCTTTACCAAAGTACCAAAACCGAAACTGAACGATCGCCTGCTGGTATTCGCTCAATCTGGGAATGAAGAAGCAAGTATTCGTCTGTCTGAGCGGTTGCACCTGCGAGAAGCGGCGTTTAACTCCTCACCCGTAGCTCAAATTGTTGTCGATGCCAGTGGCTACTTGGTTTTGGCAAATATGAACGCCCGGTCGATGTTTGATATCAAGCGGCAAGATATTGGCAAACTGTTTCGAGAATTGGAACTTTCCTACCGTCCTCTAGAACTCCGGTCTATCATCGATGATGTCTATCGCGATCGCACCTCGATTTTGATTAACGATGTGGTGCGGGATCACTCAGATACGACTCAATATTTGGATGTGCAAATTACCCCGTTACAGGAAAACGACAATAGTGTTCAGTTGCTGGGAGTGAGTATTTCATTTAATGATGTCACTAGCTACAACCAATTGCAAAATAAATTTAAAGCGTCAACCCAAGAACTGGAGACGGTGAATGAGGAGCTTCAGTCGAGTAATGAGGAACTAGAAACCACGAACGAGGAACTGCAATCGACGAATGAGGAATTGGAAACCACGAACGAGGAACTGCAATCGACGAACGAAGAACTGGAGACGATGAATGACGAACTTGAGTCTACGAATGAAGAATTGCGGACAATGAATGAAGAATTGCGCTTGCGGACTGAGGAAGTCAACCAAGCCAATACTTTTTTAACGTCAATTCTGGAAAGTTTCCAAACTGGGGTGATTATTGTAGACCGCGAATTCAATATTATCCGTTGGAATCAAGACGCCGAGGAACTTTGGGGAGTAAGCAGTGACGAGGTACAAAACAAATCCTTACTGAGTTTAGATATTGGTTTACCTGTGGATCAGTTGCTCGAACCTATCCGTAAATGTTTTCAGGGTGAGGAAAATCACCAGATAATAACCGTGGATGCGATTAATCGCCGAGGTCAGTCCATTCAATGTCGGGTTACGCTTCAAAGCTTGAAAGGAGTAGAAGAAGCACAATCATACGGAACGATTATACTGATGGAAGAAGTGGAGAATCAAGGAGATGGGTGAGGGAACAGTGAACAGTGAACAGTGAACAGTAAACAGTTAACAGTTAACAGTTAACAGTGAACAGTGAACAGTTAACAGTGAACAGTTAACAGTGAACAGTGAACAGTTAACAGTGAACAGTTAACAGTGAACAGTGAACAGGTAAGGTAGAGTTTTGAATTAACTTACTCATCTTCCCTGTTCACTGTTCACTGTTAACTGTTCACTGTTTACTGTTCACTGTTAACTGTTCACTGTTCACTGTTTACTGTTCACAGTTCACAGTTAACTGTTCACTGATCACTGTTCACTGATCACTGTTCACTGTTTACTGTTCACTGTTTACTGTTCTCTGTTCTCTGTTCACTGTTTACTGTTCACTGTTTACTGTTCACTGTTCACTGTTTACTGTTTACTGTTCACTGTTTACTGTTCACTGTTTACTGTTCACTGTTCACTGTTCACTGTTCACTGTTCA